>QHXC01000538.1 GCA_003222815.1 Acidobacteriota bacterium
TGGCCCCGACGTCGTTGCTCACTCCTTACAGACCCCGGAAGGGTATGCGCGTCGCTCGCGCCTCGTCTGGGCCAAAAATCCCTCGTCGCAAACGTGGCCGTATTTATGGAATGGGGTACTTAGTGGTCCAGGGCGTAAACTCGGTGACGTTTGCGGCGAGGAGTTTTCGGCCCAGGCAAGGCGCGAGCGACGCGCATATCCCGCCCGTGGATCTGTAAGGAGCGAGCCACGCCGCCTGGGCCGAAAAGAACCGCCGCCCGAAGGGTTGCGCCGAATTTGGCCTGGGGCTTCGTTGCTCGTCGGTCACAGCCCCACGGGCGGGGGATGCTCCCTCCTCGCGCCTCGCCCCAGGCCAAATTGGGCGCAACAAACGTCATCGAATTTACGCCCTGGACCACTTAGACTTCAATCATCCGTGAGAATCCGTCGGAATGGCTTACAAAACTCGTTGGAACAATACTATGTTTGATTTCAATGACTTACGAATCCTATCAGAAAGTTTGGCATCAATGCTGTCGGAGTCGCTTACACTTTAGAAATGGGTCAGACAAAAGGCTGGCCGTGCGCCAAAACAAATTTATCATCGCCAGCTTGTTAATTGACAGCTTGTTACACATTCAATGGGCCTGGCTCGTTTAACACTCGAACCGTATGGCATCAAAGTTGCGATGGGTTAACTATTCACAAATGGGTCGCTGACAAGAGTGTCAATGAATGGGAATCACTGAACGGGTGGCTCATAGCAACAAAGTAACAAACCACAAATACGTATGAAAAAGTTCCGCAGAACAGGCCCTATGAGTCTTCGACGTCTCATCGGCAACCTTCTAACTCAACGTCGAATCATACCGATCCTGGCGGTGGCAGCGGGGCTTCTTCCCGCATGCACGGCCTTCGGTATAGAGGGGAAGCTCGACTTGACAACCCCGCCACATCCCCCGGATGTTTCAGGCTCCTTTACTGGTGGCACGTCTGCCGGCGGTGCCGGCGCAATCTACAGCACCATCGACACCCATCCAACCGGCACGGGTGTATTCGATCCGTTCTTGACCTACCAGAACAAGGGAGTCGAAGAGGGCTATAACTATAGCCCTACGGGCCAAGGTGGAAACGGACAGGGATACCTTGATACCAAGAGGGTAGATCAGTGGACTCACGACCTTTTCGTTAGCGATCTGAAGGTCGTTACACTCGATGGGCAAAAGGGCACCTTCTATGCGTTCGAACTCGATGCAAATGAGACGGGAAACGGCAATATAAACCGGCTCCTCTCCATTGACGATATTCGAATCTATACCTCACATTCCGACACAGCAAATTCGCTAGTAGGGGACAATGCAGACCTGGTAGACAAGTTGGGAACCCTGCGATATGCGCAAAACGCCTCGCTTGGTGTAACTGCCAACTGGGTGCTGATCGACGCAAGCAAAAAGGCGGACGGCGGCTCAACTTCGGGTAGCGGCTCCTCCGATATGATCCTCTATGTTCCGACGAGTTTGTTTCCAACGACCGGGGCAAACGCTGTATTGCCTTCGGACTTCCTCTACTTCTACACGATCAACGGCGTTCATGACGGGGCCGCAGAAGGGTCACTGGGCAACGCTGGATTCGAAGAGTGGAGAGCAGTGACCGGGTTTGTGCCTGATGGCGGAAGCACTTTGCTGCTCCTGGGTTCAGCCCTCACCGCTCTCGGGTTTTTGGCTGGTCGCCGCGGATTTGCGGACCACGCCTGATCCGTCAGTAAAGTAAAACAGCAGACAAGCCAAACGGTATCCTCCTTGTGAGGATACCGTTTTTGTTTTGATCCTGACGCCGGCAGCAGACTCATCGAGATTTGTAATTTTCAAGCGCGTTCCGTTCGTGCAATCATCATTCGCAACCATGGATTTTGTCGAACAGCAGGAACAGGCGCGTCAGCAGACCAAACGGTTCATCCTCTATTTCGTCCTCGCCATACGCGGACGAAACGGGCCATCTGTTTTGCGAATCGACGCGGCGCTGGAGCATCTGGCCCAGGCGTCGCCGCAACTCAAGAAGCTTGTGCTAAACGCGTGCTCGCACGCGGTAGCCAGCGACGGCGCGCTTCAAAGCCGGGAGGCCGAATTGTTGCGGGCCATCGCGGACACTTTGGATTGTCCGCTTCCGCCGTTTTTGGAAGCGGCTCCGACTTGATGCCGGCGCGCCTTAATAATTGTTCGACTGGCGCGCGGAGTCTTCCGGGTGGCGCCGGTGGGCAACCACCGGCTCTTCCCGGAAGCTTTGAGAGCGGCCAAGAAGCGGTTGCCAGCTCTCGCGCGGGTGCTCGCACTGCATTTTATACCAACCAATGACGTCGCCGGCCAGAATCGCCCGGGGCCATCCTGAAGAAAATCTTGATATGTTTCGCGCGGTCACTAACGATTGCCTCAGTCGCGCGCTTAGCTCAGCGGTAGAGCATCAGTATCACACACTGGGGGTCGCAGGTTCAAATCCTGCAGCGCGCACCAATCCAGCCAGCCCAGATCATTTCCACGGAGATTTTCCACGCCGCTTCCATCCCGCCCGGCGCAGCCGATGCCCATTCCGGATCAAAATCTCCGACACATCGGCGCACTCTCCCGCTTCCGAATCGGGACTTCGGGACATGCACTGCGAGGCCGGTGCCAGAAGTCTTCGCAGTCATGGAAGACTTTCCTCTACGACAATCCATTCGGCTGACGACCGTTGCGCTTTGTTGCTCCTCTGCGTGGTGGAAAACTTAACGTTCCGGGTCAGGTTGAAGATGGTGAGCGTGAAACGGCTGTTCCCGGTGTATTTTTGATGCGAGAACGATTTCGGATTGTCCGCCACATCTGAGGCAAATCATGAAAACAAATTCAATCTCTTCGGCGCGGACGTTGTCTGCCTCCGCCCACAGCGGCATCGAGCGGCGGGTTATTGGTTGCGTGA
>QHXC01000379.1 GCA_003222815.1 Acidobacteriota bacterium
GAGATATTGAGCGGCAAACGCCTCATTGATTTCGATAAGGTCGATGTCAACCAGCTTCAGACTCGCCTTCTCCACCGCAATCTTTACCGCTGGCACCGGACCTATTCCCATCAGTTCAGGCTGGACACCCGCGATGCCCCAGCTCACAATGCGACCGAGCGGTGGCGTATTCGCGCGATCAACGGCTGTGACCACAACCGCAGCGCCGCCGTCCACGATTCCACTGGCGTTGCCCGCGGTGACGAATCCATCTTTTGAAAATGCCGGTTTCAACTTCGCTAGACCTTCCAAAGTTGTATCGGGACGCATGTGATCGTCCCGCTCAAATCTCTCAACCGGAACAACTTCGTCCCTGAACCGGCCTGCTTCCCACGCGGTTCGAGCGAGCTTCTGACTTCGAAGCGCGAATTCGTCCTGGTCTTCTCGGGTGATGCCGTGCTTGCGCCCAAGGTTCTCGGCCGTAGTGGCCATGTAGCAGCCGCAATACGTATCGAGCAGTGCAACCATGAGGGAATCTTCGAGCTTGCCCTGGCCCAGCTTGAACCCCCAGCGTGCACCACGAATGACGTGAGGCGCCTGACTCATGGATTCCATACCGCCGGCGAGGACAACTCTGGCTTCGCCAAGTTCGATCAGTTGAGCGGCCGAGATGATCGACTGTATGCCCGATCCGCACAGCCGATTCACGGTCAGGGCGGGCACTTCGATGGGAAGGCCGGCCTTCAACGCAACGTGCCGCGCACCGTACAATGCGTCGCCGCTCGTCTGGAGTGCATTGCCGAAGATCGCGTGATCGAAATCTGTGGACTCAAATTTCGATTGCTCGATCGCCGCGCGAGCAGCAAGCGCGCCCAATTCCAGCGCGCTGACGTCTCGCAGCGCGCCGCCGTATTCGGCCATAGGAGTACGTTTACCCGCAACAATCAGAATATCTTTCATTGATGAAATTATAAGCCGCGGATTACACGGATTACGCAGATTTGCTAGACTTTCCGTTTACATGAAAGACTTCCTTTCTTCCCTGCAGGACCGGGTTCTCATCTGCGATGGCGCGATGGGTACGATGCTTTACAGTAAAGGCATCTTCATCAGCCGTTGTTTCGACGAACTGAACCTTTCGAAGCCGGAATTGGTGCGCGAAGTCCACCTCGACTACGTCAAAGCCGGCGTCGACATCATCGAGACGAACACATTCGGCGGGAATCGGACAAAGCTGATGTCACACGCGCTGGAAGCTGAAACGCGAGAGATCAATGTCCAGGGCGCGCGGATAGCTCGTCAGGCCGCAGGTAGCGACATTTTCGTTGCGGGCGCCATCGGCCCGCTCGGCGTTCGAATTGAACCCTGGGGAAAGACTTCTATCGACGAGGCCCGCGCGATCTTCCGGGACCAGGCGGAGGCATTACTCGAGGGCGGCGTCGACATTTTCATTCTCGAAACGTTTTCCGATCTAAACGAGGTCCTCGCCGCCATTCAAGGCATAAGAGATGCCAGTAACCGGCCGCTCGTCGCTCAAATGTCGATTGAAGAGGATGGCAATAGCCTGGAGGGCACCCCGCCTGAAGTTTTTGCCAGGAGATTGGACGAGTCGGGAGCGGATGTCCTGGGCCTGAATTGCAGTGTCGGACCTCACACAATGCTGGAGAATATCGAGCGGATCGCGAGCGTGACGTCGAAGAAGTTGTCGGTCCAGCCGAACGCGGGAAAGCCGAAGAACATCGAGGGACGAAATATCTACCTTTGTTCGCCGGAATACATGGCCTCCTACGCGAGAAAGTTCGTGCAGTATGGCGTGAGGATCGTTGGTGGGTGCTGTGGGACGACGCCGCAGCATATCAAAGCGATTCGTAGCTCGGTAAGATCGATAAGTCCATCGTTCCAGCCCGCACCTGCCCCTTCGCGGCTGCCCTCTACGGTGGCGGAGACGGCAGCAACATCTCTTGAAAGGGGACCACGTGAGAGTTCGAATGCCATTCCACTCGAGCACAGATCCCGTCTCGGTTCCAAAATCGCACGAGGAGAGTTCATCAGGATTGTCGAAATGATCCCGCCAATGGGACATGATTTTTCCGAGGCTATCGAGCGAGCGAAATATCTTCAGGCCCATGATGTCGACGCGATCAATGTCACCGATGCACCACGCTCCAGCGCCCGCATGAACGCGATCTCACTCGCGATCCTTCTCGAAGAATCAACGGAGATCGAAAGCCTTGCCCACTATACATGCCGCGATCGAAACTTGTTGGGGATGCAGGCAGACCTGCTCGGCGCTTACGCTCTGGGTTTACGCAATCTTCTGCTTATCACGGGTGATCCGCAGCTAACGGGCGATTACATCGATGCCACCGCCGTCTTTGATGTCGACTCCATCGGTCTCACGAACATGGTCCGCCGCCTCAACCACGGAATCGATGTTGGTGGAAAATCCATCGGAAAGCCCACTGGGTTTGTCATAGGCGTCGGTGCGAATCCCGGAGCTATCAACGATGATGAGGAACTAAAGCGTTTTCACTACAAGGTCGAGGCTGGAGCACAGTTTGTGCTGACCCAACCGGTCTTCGATCCGGCGGTACTCGAGCATTTCTGGCGCCGCATTGAGGACTGCAAAATCCCGGTGATCGCGGGTATCTTGCCGCTTGCCAATTATCACACTGCCGAGTTTTTGAATCACGAAGTGCCCGGCTGCGCGGTGCCGGATTCTATCCTCGAGCGGATGCGGAAGGCGGATAGCCCGGAAAAGGCCAGGGCCGAAGGAATCCGAATCGCGCAAGACATCCTCGAGACAGTTCAAGGCACGGTACAAGGCGTTCACGTGCGCGGGCCCTTCGAGCAATACGAAACGCCGGTCGAAGTTTTATCTGTTCTCAATCTGAAAGGAGCCTCTCGATGAATCGTTCATTTTTTTCAATCCTTCTTGCCGCTGCTTTAATGCTGGCAGTCGTCTCGGCCGCAGCCGGACAGAATGCGGGCAGCGGAAATCTGCGCAACCCTGCGGCACTCAAAGAGACGTCACCCGCGACGTACAAGGCGAAGTTCGATACAACCGCAGGTGTCTTCGTCATCGAGGTGCACCGGGATTGGGCCCCGAACGGCGCAGATCGCTTCTACAATCTCGTCAAGAATGGTTTCTATGACAATCTCCGTTTCTTCCGTGTAGTTCCCAATTTTATGGTGCAGTTCGGCATCCACGGGGATCCCGCCGTCCAAAAGAACTGGGTGAATGCGACAATTCCTGCCGATCCCGCAAAGCAGAGCAACCAGCGTGGCTACATTACCTATGCCATGTCTTCCGCCGGACCGACCTCAAGGACGACGCAGGTATTCATCAATTTCAAAAACAATGCATTTTTGGACGGGCAGGGCTTCGCACCATTCGGCCAAGTCGTCTCCGGAATGGACGTGGTTGACAAGATAACCAGCCAGTATGGTGAAAAGCCAGATCAGGGACGCATGCAGGCGGAAGGCAATGCGTACTTGACCAAAGACTTCCCCAAGCTTGATTACGTCAAGAAAGCAACCATAGAGAAATAAATGAAACCTGGAACTTACGCACACTTTGAGACGTCGATGGGGAACTTCACCATCGAATTATTCGAAGGTCAGGCGCCCAAGACGGTTGCCAACTTCGTCGAGCTTGCGGAGGGTGCGAAGGAGTGGAAAGATCCGCGAACTGGACAACCTATGAAAGGCAAGCGCTTCTACGACGGGCTAGTCTTCCACCGCGTGATCGATGGGTTCATGATCCAGGGCGGCGATCCAACCGGCACCGGGATGGGCGGTCCCGGGTACCGCTTCCCGGATGAAATCAATCCGGAACTCAAGCACAACAACGCCGGCATCCTTTCGATGGCCAACGCCGGCCCGAATACAAACGGCAGCCAGTTTTTCATTACGCTGGGACCAACTCCTCACCTCAACGGCCGCCACACCGTCTTCGGACATGTTGTCGAGGGACTGGATGTTGTAAGACAAATCGGAAAGACAAAAACGACAAAGCCTGGTGACCGTCCGGTGAACGATGTGGTGATGAAGAAGATTACGATCGAGCGGGTTAAGGACTAGCCGCAAATTACGCCAATGACGCGAATTCACTTGGCGTAATTCGCGTCATTGGCGGCTGATCATCTGCCTTACAAAATCACGAGCATCGTAGCCGGAAGGAATAACTTCAACTCCTATTTCCCTCTCGACATCTTTGATCGTCAGGTCATCGAGGAAAAGGTATTGATCTCCCACCATCGACTCCGAGGGCAGCACGACAAAATCGCCGTATACATCGCCCTTCAGAGCTGCAATGAAATCGGTTCCGGTTAACAGGCCGGCCACTCCGATTCCAGGTCCCCAGAACTTGCTCTCGACTGCCACTGTCTTCAGATCCATCCCCAGGCGGTCCACAGACCCCTTCAAATAAGGGTAGAAGATCTTACCCGTGCACACGGTTCCCCGTACGCGACCGGCCGGCCTCGTGCGGATCGCTGCCGCAAACTGAGTGAGGAATGTGCGCACCATCCCAACGCCGTTCTCGATTTGCGGGAAGTCTGAATAGTGGCTGGCCGCGGGAATCTCAGCCCCGGCCATAATGTAAATTTCATCACCAAGAAAAGCGAAAGGCGTTCCAATACGGCGCTTGAGTTTAAGCTGTGTGGGACGTAAATGCGCGATCAACTGGCGAGCATAGTCCGGCGTGAACGGACGTAACACTGGGAGATTCTTCCGGTGATCTGTGAGCCCGACCGGCACGACGGCAAGCGACGCCACACTGGGGTGAAACACCAGCAGGTCCGCGATCGTCCGATCCAGATGCACACCGTCATTGAGACCTGGACACAATACCACCTGGCAATGCAATTGTATTCCCGCACTCGTCAGGCGCTCGATCTTCTCCATGAGGCCATCGTATTCGGCGTTGCCCAACAGAGCCGTTCGCAATTCCGGTTCCGTGGCGTGTACGGAGATGTACAGCGGCGACAGCCTTTGTTCAACGATCCGTTGCATCTCCTCGTCGTGAACGTTCGTCAAGGTCAGATAGTTCCCGAACAAGAACGACAGCCGGTAATCCTCATCCTTTATGTGTAATGAACGGCGCACGTTCTTTGGGTTCTGGTGCACGAAGCAAAAGACGCACTGATTCTTGCACGTCAGGGGTTCGATCGGCTCGAACTCGAGGCCAACGGATTCCCAATCGCGCCGAACGAACGTGATCTTCCGATCCTGTGTCCGGATTGACGTGCGCCGGCCGATGTTTGCGGCGTTGAACTGGAAATCTATAACATCGAGCAGAGGTTCCCCATTCAGCTCGTGGATCTCGTCTCCCGGCTTCAAGCCGATCCGATCTGCTAATGATCCCCGTTCAACAGCCAGCACGCGAAGCTTCTGTGGCTCGCCGATGCGATGCGCAGGCGCTTCTCGATACTCATGCACGGCCTTATGCAAACTGACACCGCTTTCGCGAAGCGATGGAGCAGTTCCATGGATGGCAGGCTGCAGCCGAGCGGGCTCCTGATGCCGGACATAGGCGGAGCCCGAAAATTGTTTCTTGTTACTCACTGAAATGCCACTGTCGCAAACTCCGAGCCAGGTAATGCAGACCTGAGAAAGCCGTGATCGCGCCAGTTATATAGAAGAGAATGTTCAACTCCGGCACGGCAACATGTTTCCAGTCCGAATAGAGGATCGCCAGGACGGTGAAGACCTGCAGCGCCGTACTGGCTTTTCCATAGGGCGAGGGCGTGAAAACTCGCCATCCGACCATCAACACGATAATAAGCGATACCAGCAGAATGAACACGTCTCTGAAGATCACTAGGATCATTAGCCATCGCGGAATCGTGTTGTGAAATTCCATCTGCGGCAAGGAAAGGATCAGAAGCGATGCGGTCATCAAAAGTTTGTCGGCCAGCGGATCCAGCACTGCTCCGATCGAGGTCTTCTGTCCGAAACGTCGCGCAATAATGCCGTCCAAGACATCCGTGATTCCTGCAGCGACAAATGTGCCGAGCGCCCACCCGATTTCTCCGTATGCGAGCAGGCTGATGAAAACAGGAACAAACACGATACGCAGGATCGTGAGTTGGTTCGCTGTCGTAAGTATGGCCGCGCGATATTGTTCGACTCGAGTAGACATAGTAGTTAGGCGTGAGCCGCGATGATGCGGATCGCACCGATGGCGCGTCAACAGTCATTTGGTTGCGCCATCCGGGCGATCCGCGTCATCCGCGGCTCTTACTCCACCTTTAAAGGGATCTTAACGTCGAGGACCTGTCTGGAGCAAAAACCGTCATTCTTCGAGCAGAAGAAATAAACAAGCTTGCCCGGAACTTCGTAATCACCGGCCCTGGCGGCAGTAACGGGCACCTTGATCGTCGGCAAGTCGACGTAGTACTCGTCCTTGGATTTAGGATCTTTCGTGGGCGTTGCGAAATCGGTTTGTTTGAGCTGAACGCCCGGAGTGGCAGTGAGTTTCAGGTTGATCGGTGGTGTATGGTTGATCGCGTAACCTTTTAAAATGCTGAAGGACACCGTTACTTCACCACTCTTACCAGCCTTAATCGGCGCCTCAGCCTTGAAATCCGGATGGAGGATCTGAGGCAGCGTCCCTCCAGGGCCGCTCAATTGCGTAACAAACAACACCGCTCGAAAAACCAATTTCAGCATGCAAGCTCCAAAACATGTTTCAAACTGGGATTTGGAATTGCGAATTCAAGAGCCAGGCAACAGAATTGCACGAGGTCTATCCAAATGCCAAGTTCGAGATTGGCAATTCGAATTCCACAAGTCGCTGAGATATTAGCATGAAAATACTCAACGTGGTGGGCGCCCGGCCCAACTTCATGAAGATCGCACCAATCGTGGAAGAGATGAAGAAGGCATCAGACTTGAAGGGCGTTCTCATCCACACGGGCCAACATTACGACGAAGCAATGTCGGATGTCTTCTTCCGCGACCTGGGTATTCCGGTTCCCGATGTGCACCTGGGTGTGGGGTCGGGTACACACGCCGAGCAAACTGCTCGGGTCATGGTGGAGTTCGAGAAGGTCTGTGTTGAACAGAAACCTGACCTGGTGGTCGTGGTCGGCGATGTGAACTCCACGATGGCATCCACGATCGTCGCAGTTAAGCTTCTCATTCCTGTGGCACACGTCGAGGCCGGGTTGCGCAGCTTCGACCGCGCGATGCCGGAAGAAATCAATCGCATTGTTACGGACGCGCTTTGCGAAATCCTGTTCACCACAAGCCGGGATGCCGATGAGAATCTGAAGCGCGAAGGCGTCACTCCCGCGAGAATCCACTTCGTCGGTAACGTGATGATCGACACGCTGATGAGGCACCGCACCAAAGCTGCCACGCTGGATGTGATCTCGCGATTCAAAGTTCAGCCCGGCAGCTATGCGCTTGTTACGCTTCACCGGCCTTCAAATGTGGATGAACCCGGTGTGCTTGGCGGGATCCTTGAAGCGCTCAAAGAGATTTCAAACGCCATGCCCGTGATTTTCCCCATTCATCCGCGAGCCGTCAGGCGCATTCAAGAATTCGGCCTGGACACGACCGGGATCCGCACCGTCGAGCCACTCGGTTACCTTGAATTTCTCAACCTGCCCTCGAATGCCAGGATCGTTCTGACGGACTCGGGAGGCCTTCAGGAGGAAACAACCATACTGGGTGTTCCCTGCATGACCTTGCGCAACAACACAGAGCGCCCCGTAACGATCACTCACGGAACCAACATGCTGGCCGGTCCAGACAAATCACGGATCCTTGACGGCTTCGGATTCGCGTAATTCGCGACATAGGCGGGCGCTAATCCTGCGGACTACTTCCTAACCTCCTTACCATCTCAACGAGTTACGTTCGGTTTCTCGCGTGCTTTTGTACCACCGGCCGTAGTTCCTGGCCACTCTCGGCGGACAGAAGCTTCGAGGGAGGCAAGTTGGGCCGGCTCCTTCGAAAGTCCGCCGGGAGTCGAAATCTCGAGTTCCCGGCGGCTAGGGGCGCGCCTGCGTATTTATCGATGGGTACAAAGGGCCGCAGGTCGCGGGCCGCCGGGAGAATTTTCAACCGATTAGAAGTGAGCGGCTGCGAATGCAAGCCCGACAGGGCGCAGCCATCAAACAAAGGAGAAACATGTTACGTCGAAGCTTCGTTGGAATTGTTGTGCTCAGTCTCGTGTGGACGGTGGTGGCCGGCGCGCAAATAAAGGAGATGCCGAAGACACCGGTCAAACCTCTGAACGCGAGGATCGTCGACATCAATACCGCGCCCGAAGCGGATATCGCGTCGGTCGGAATCGACCGGCCGCTCGCGAAAAAGATCGTGGAGGGGCGTCCGTATCGGAACAAGCGCGATCTTGTCACACGCCAGCTGCTCACCAAAGAACAGTACGACAAGGTCAAGGACCTCATCGTCGCCAAACGCTCTCCACAGAAGTAGGCAGCATGTACGCGCGAATGGTAATCGGTGAAACGGTCGATGATGACCAGGTGCAGGAGTTTACGCGCATCTATGAGTCCGAGGTCCTGCCTGCACTGAAGAGTGAACCCGGGTTCGCATCCGCACAGCTCATGATTGAAGACGGCGGAACGATGGCGGTCTCACTGACGGTGTGGAGGACGCGGGATGACTGTATCAAATACCATTCGAGCCGTTCCTACAGACAGTTTGTCGCAAAAACACAACACCTGCTGGTGGGGAATTTTGTAGTGAAGCTGTTTAAGGAGTACAGCCGCTGATTGCGCGGATGACGCGGATTCGATCCGGTCATCCGTGCCATCCGCGGTTTACTTCTTGCGGAATTGCCTGAAGTCGATATTGCAATGATGGCGTCTCAAAAAATCCATGAACCGCTTGTAATCCGACTCGGGCATTCGGAACAACGGCAGCAGCTTTTTGTAATTTCCGCGAGTCTGCTCCAGACCGCGTCGAATGAGATGCTCCACCTGGTTCCTGGTGATCCGCCGTTCCGAGTACGGTCTGGCGACCGACTCCCAGAAATTCTCGACAATGACTTCCTCCATGAGCGATCCGTTCTGGCATTCGTACGGCAGCAGAATATCCTCCGCCTGAATCATCTGGCCGGAAACCATGCAGACCGCACTCTCGATAATGTTTTCAAGTTCCCTCACATTTCCGGGATAGCTGTACGCCAGAAGTTTAACGATCGCATCTTCGCTGATCCTTTTCCGGTCCTGCAGCATGTGCTCCACAAGAAGGGGCACGTCTTCGATACGCCGTCTAAGCGGCGGAACCCGAATCGGAAAAACATTCAATCGATAAAAGAGGTCCTCTCGAAAGTCGCCTTTGCGGACGAGGACGTTGAGATCGCAATTGGTCGCGGCTATCACCCGAATATCGAGCTTGCGGCAGATCACGTCCCCAAGTCGCCGAAGCTGCTTGTCTTGAAGCACTCGAAGTAGCTTTGCCTGAAAACGCCGCGAAGTATTCGCGATTTCATCGAGAAACAACGTGCCTCCGCTGGCTTCCTCGAACAGTCCCGGTTTGTCGGCGACGGCGGTCGTAAATGCGCCGCGACGATGCCCGAAGAGTTCGCTTTCGATCAGCTCATCCGGCAGCGCTCCACAATCGATGGCTACAAATTTGCCACTGCTCCTGCTGCTACATTCGTGGATCGCTTTCGCCACGAGCTCCTTTCCTGTTCCTGTCTCGCCGGTTACAAGCACCGCACCCGACACTCGGGCGGCCGCTTCCACTTTTTCACGTAGTCTCTGCATCACTTCGCTTCTGCCTATCATGTTAGGTATAGCCGTTGACGTCGGAGAACGGTCACATGAATATCAATCCTTCCGAGATTCGCGCCATGGTCCACATTGCCACGAAAAGAACCGGGACTCCCGTCCACGATGAGGACTTGGAGCAGGAAGTGGCGCTGCATGCATGGGAAGCATTTCGCCGCATTGGGCAGGTAACCCATCCGCGCGCGTTTCTCATGAAAATTGTGTATGACACCATTCGGGATCACTGGCGTCGGCGACGTTCGGCCGAGGACATCGAGTCCATCGATGAACGCTTGATTTCCCGAGCGCCCGATTTCGAAAGCGATCTGGACTCGCGCCGCCAAATCGAACTCCTCCACCGGGACCTGGAGCTTCTTCCTCCCTCCAGACGCACCCTTCTCGATCTCTTCTATACTCATGACCACTCGATTTCCCAAATCGCGTACCTCCAGGGCAAATCCATCTCTGCTGTGAAGATGGAGTTGCTTCGCTCCCGCCGGTCGCTGGCGCGAATAGTCGGTTCCCTCACGAATAAAAATCGCGTTAGTCGCGACAAAACCAACGTATGACCCGTTAACGACCTTCATTCTCAGCAGTTCTGTGTGGAACTCCGCGTGTTTATGAACATGACGAACCGGCCCACATTCAACGGTAAAGGGGGCCACACATGGAAATGAAGTGCAAAGACATTCGTGAATTGAGCGGGGCAGATCAGACGATGACTACGGGCGGCGGCTATGTAGAGTCTAGTCTTGGTTTGGTCTCTGGTCTTGCCATCGGCGCGGGCGTTCTGGCATCCGCACCACTGCTCGGAGCAGCGGTCGTTGTCGGAGCCGCGTTCCTGCTTTACGATTCGTTCTAAAACTGGCGCGACGCGAGGTAAGAAATGGAGACAGTTCGTACAGAACAACTCTGCAAATCCTTCAAGAGTGTCTTTCAATTGGGTCCATTGGATCTTCGCGTCGCTCCCGCTGAAATTTTGGGGGTGATGGGCCCGAACGGGGCGGGAAAGACGACTCTGCTCCGATTACTTTGGGGCTTCATGCGGCCGGACCAGGGAAGTATTTTAGTCTTCGGAATGCAGCCTCACCTGGAGCAGATGAAGGTCCGGCTACGCGCGGGATACCTTTCGGAGAATCCTCAGTTCTATCCCTCATTCACAGCGAAACAATTCCTGCGATTCGTCGGTAACTTCTATGAAGGATGGAACACAACGCGGGCAAATGGTCTTCTTGAAGAATTCGGAGTTCAAGCGGATTTGAAAATCGAAAAGCTCTCGAAAGGAAACCGCATCAAACTGGGTCTGATCTCGGCCGTCGCGCATCGGCCGTCATTATTGATCCTGGATGAGCCGACATCGGGTCTCGATCCTCTGATACGGCAGGATATTCTTCGGTTCTTGAAGAATCTCGCGCGGCAGGAGAATGTTTCCATCGTGCTTTCATCCCATATTTCCGACGACCTGGACAAGGTCGCCGATAGCGTTCTGGTGTTGAACAATGGGCGAGTGGTCGAGTACGCACGTGCGTCCTTTCTCCTGGACAAATACGGCGAGCCCCGCTTGGAGGCGATCTTTGTCAGCGCGATTGGCTCTCAACATCATTCATAAGGATTGGTTGGAATACGGAAAACCGATCGCGTTTTTGACGGCGGGGATGTTCGTCCCTCTGATTGTTTCGAACAAGTCCTCCGACTTCTCCAAGGGGATGCTGGCAGGTATTCTCATCAGCGCCTCCTACAGCTTTGCCTATTCGTGCTTCCTCAGCGAGCGGCAGCGTGGCACACTCCAGTTGTTGCTGAGCCTGCCCCTGCGACCCTTCGAACTCGTCCTGGCGAAGTACGCGTCCTTATATTCCATGGCCTTATTCACTGCCAACCTGCCCGGGGTCTTTCTTGGCGACTTGCTTCTTCTATTTTTTCTCAATGCGTTTGTGTTGCTTTTCTCCACCATCTGCATGGCAGGCACGGTCGTCTCCGAAAAACCCTGGGCTCCCATGGTACCGCTCTGGATTCTCCTGGTCTTCTTCATGCCTGTTCAGAAAATACTCGGGAGGTTTCACCCGGGTGGCCTCGATCTTTACAACCTTACGGCGTCTCACGTCACGCTGGTCGCAGCCCTCGCTATTGGATTGGCTCCCGTAATCGCGATCGCGTCCGCGCTATGGTTTGAGCGCCGGTTGGCGTCATTGGCGTAATTCGCGGCCGTGAGACTCACGGGCAAAATCATTGGAGCCGCACTTGAAGTTCACAAGTTGCTTGGGCCCGGTTTTGTTGAATCGATTTACCACCGGGCTATGCTGCATGAACTAAACCTCTACGGTCTATCCACACAAACAGAGCTACAGATCGACATACACTACAAAAACGAGATCTTTGGCAAACATCGTCTCGACATCATTGTTGAGAAGACTGTGATCGTTGAGATCAAAGCTGTAAGCGGGATCGTTGACGTTCATATCGCGCAGGCAATCTCCTATCTCAAGGCAACGGATCTCGAACTGGCCCTGCTCTTGAACTTTGGCCCGCCACGCCTTTCCTGGAAAAGACTGATAAGAAGCCGCGGATGTCGCGAATTACGCGAACTTCTCTGAGCGTAACTCCTTCGTTTCTGAACGGAGCGCTACGTGCATTATCCCGCGCCGTGACGCGATACCCGATTGTGCACCAACACGACGCGACGGATTGCGGGCCGGCGGTCCTGGCGATGGTGGCCCTCCATTACAGGAAGCGGGTTTCAATTGCAAAGTTACGCGAGCTGGCCGGAACGGACCGGCAGGGAACGAACCTGACGGGGCTGGTGGCAGCAGCCGATCAGGTTGGGTTTCATGCGCGGGGCGTGCGCGCTACCCGTGATGCACTTGCACAGATTCCACTGCCGGCGATTGCGCACTGGCGCGAAAACGATCGAAATCACTTTATCGTCATTTACAGGATCTCGCTCAAGCGAGTCCTGATTGGCGATCCCGCATCAGGTCTCCGGAAGCTGACACGGGAAGAATTTCACAAGTGCTGGAGCGGCGTCCTCCTGCTCGTCACCCCAACAGCGCGACTACGCGATGTGGTCAAACCGAAGTCTTCATTCTCCCGGTTATGTTCTCTTGTCCTTCCTCACCGTCGCCTCTTTCTGGATGCTTTGATTGCGGCAGTCCTGATGATGATCCTCGGCCTCACCTCGTCATTTTTCATCCAGACGCTCGTGGATTTTGTTTTTGTCCTCGGGCGTAAACCCGCCTTGAACTGGCTTGGCCTTGGAATGCTGCTCGTATCGTTGGCGCGAGGCACTTTCCTGGGACTGAGATCCTACCTGCTTGCCCACCTTAGCCAGAGGATTGATGCGGAGACGGTGATGGGCTACCACCGCCATCTGCTGGGACTGCCGCTGACTTTCTTTTACTCGCGACCCACTGGCGAGGTCCTTTCGAGAATGAACGATGCGATTAAGATTCGCGTGGCCATCAGCGCCACAACCGTATCCGTGATTGTCGACACACTGCTCGTTGTGACTACAGCGGCGATCATGGCCTGGCTGAACTGGGAGCTTACGGTTCGCTCGTTGCAACTGGTTCCGGTGCTCGCTGGGGCGATCTGGGTACTGAACACACCCATGAAAAGGCATCAGAGAATGGCCATGGAAAAAGGCGCCGAAGTCGAGGCACAGATGGTAGAGACGATCGGAGCGATTCAGACGGTTAAGGCGTTTCGCGCCGAGTCTCGGGTTCAGCTCCGAACGGAGTCTCGCTTTTCTGAAATGCTGGAAGCATCGTTTCGATCGCAGCTCCTCGCCGTCCACGCCACAACGGTGTCTTCTCTAATGGTGGGTTTGTCCACTCTCGGACTACTGTGGTTTGGCGGCCACCAGGTGCTGGCCGGCGCGCTGACAGTTGGGCAACTGATGGCCTTCCATACGATGCTCGGAACAATTCTCGGCCCAATTGAACGTCTCTCTAACGCCAACCAATCCGTCCAGGATGCCATCATCGCGGCAGACCGTCTTGGTGAAGTTTTAGAAGTCGAGCCGGAGTTTCAGAAGCAGCGCGCAAGTGCGCTCGATGTTCGGATCAGCGGCTCGATTGAATTTCAGGATGTGACTTTTCGATATGGCTCCCGCGCGCCCGTTTTCACCAACCTCAATCTTCAGATCCAAGCGGGCGAGTGCATTGGAATCACCGGCGAGAGCGGATCGGGCAAGACGACACTGGTAAGCTTGTTGGCGCGCTTCTTTGAACCGGCATCGGGCCGCGTATTAATCGACGGAGTAGCCGTCCAGGACTACACGTTCGACTGTCTTCGCCGCGAGATTGCGTTTGTACCGCAGGAAATTCTTCTGTTGAACGGATCCATTGCCGAAAACATCCGGTTTGGCCGGCCGGAAGCGACCGCCGCCGACGTCCGCCGAGCAGCACAGGCCGCCCGTGTGGACGAGTTTGCCGATTGTCTTCCGCTAGGATACGAAACGATCGTGGGCGAACGCGGTCTCTCTCTGTCGGGTGGCCAACGTCAACGAGTTGCCATCGCTCGAGCGATTCTCACGAACCCGTCGATCCTGGTCCTGGACGAGCCCACGAGCCATCTCGATTCACAATCCGAGCAGTCGGTTCAATCCCTGATCGACCAACGCCGCGGGATTCAAACGACTATTGTGATTTCACATCGCCCTTTGCAAGTCTCCCGAATCATCGACTTGAATGAAAGCCGCCTTTGCGCCTTCGCATCATAGTGGTTCAAAAACTCTCTACGCCTTGACGTCGCTCGTTCTGGCTGCGACGGGCTGGGCCTATGTCACCCCAATCGACATCTCCGTTCACGCTCGCGGTATTGTCCGGCCCAAAGGCGATCCCGTTCGAATCATTTCCGAAGTGAGCGGCCGAATTCGTCACCTTTACACGAAGGAAGGTTCCTCGGTGCGCGAAGGCGATGTTCTTTTGCAGCTCGATACCCGCGATCTCCTGCTTAAACAAAGGACTCTTGAAAGCCGCATCCATTACACCGAGCTTCGCCTCGCCGATCTGCAGCGGCAGGTGACCGATGCAACTGCTATTGAAGGACAATCCGCATCTATCGATGTGCTGGAGCGGGAGACCGCCCGGCGCAATGCCCGAGCGGGGCTGGAAAACGCCCGGTTACGTTTAGCGCGGACGGATTCGTTGCTTGAGCAAGGGTTGATCGCGAGGCAAGTTTACGACGATGCGCGCCTGGCTCTCGAACAGGCGGAGGCGGAAGAGTCCAGACTCTCCGCAAAATCTACGGAGCTCAAGCGCGCACAGGGGGAAGCCCATCTGCGTGATCTGATTGCCGGTGCAACGCCACTCCGCGCCGAGCTAGCCGCCCTATATAACGAGCTCGAGCAAACACGCCTCGAAATCAATCGGTTCAGTCTCACAAGTCCGGTAGACGGCCAGGTTACTTCCTTCGCATCGCTGCACACGGGAGAAATTCTGTCAGCCGGAACCACGATCGCCGCAATCGTGCGAGACTCCCAATCTGTCCTCATCGAGTCCTGGCTTCCTGCCGCTGAACGCCCATTCGTGAAACTCGATCAGCGGGTGCGATTGCAAACTGAATCCTTCCCGCCCGACCAATACAACGCGTCCGATGGCGCCGTCCTTTCGATCAGTCCCGACGCGCGGTTCAATGAGTCGCTTACTTCCGCCTTCCGTGTTCTGATTACCCCGGACCCTTTCAATCCCGAGCTACATCTCGGCATGACCTTCGAGGTTCACTTCATCACGCGCCAGGAACGGCTGCTCTGGTTACTGTTTCAGAGAATTCGACGGAATTTTGACGGCTAGATGGGCGCGACGCAGTCGGCGTCCACCTCAGCGCTGACGGACTGCTGGAGCAATTGGATGCTCAGGACGATCCTGGTAAGACCTTTCTTTCGCGTCAGGATACCTTCGCAACCTTCCAACGGTCCAGAACGGACGTGCACCCGTCGGCCGACCTTCAAATAGGGATGCGGATTATATGGGAGCTCCGAGGTTACGAGCCGCCGGATAGAGTCGATCTCTGCGTCGGGGACCGGAGCAGGCTTGCCGTCAAACATGACGAAAGTTACGGCTCCGTAAGGTCGGAGCGTTTCATAGTGGCGGCGATCGTAATCAACGTTGACGAAAAGGTAGTTCTTGAAAAGAGGCTCCTCCACGACCTTATAGCGATCGCTCCAACGGCGGCGAACTTTGTAGGTTGGCAAAAAGGCCTCGATTCCACGCTTTGTCAGATCCTCAAGAACCTGTTTCTCGTGGCGAGGCCGGGTGTAAAGCGCGTACCAACTCGACATAGACGACCGGAAGGGTAATGCATCGAGATTGAAACCGTCTATCGCTGGCTGACGGGCACCCACTTCAAATCTGGGGCTGGCCCGATGTATTCCGCGCGAGGACGGATGAGACGATTGTTCGAATACTGCTCGAGGAAATGGGCCGTCCAGCCCGACATTCGGCTTACGGCGAAAAACGGGGTAAACAAGTCGATCGGCATACCGATCACGTAATATGTGCTTGCGGAGTAGAAGTCGACGTTCGGGTTAAGCTTTTTTTCCGACTTCACGAGTTCTTCAATCCGAATGGACATCTCATACCACTTCGACTGCCCGGCGCGCGCGCAGATCTCTTTCGACATGCGGCGCAGATGCGTCGCGCGCGGGTCTTCCGTGTGGTAGACGCGATGGCCAAAGCCGGGAAGTTTTTTCTTCTGCGAAAAAACCTTTTGCAGGTAGGCATCAACCTTGGAAACGTCGCCGATCTCGATCAGCATGCGCATCACGGCTTCATTGGCGCCACCGTGCAGTGGCCCTTTTAGAGCACCCATCGCGGACGTTGCCGCCGAGCAGATATCGGACAGCGTGGCGGCAGTGACGCGCCCAGCAAAAGTCGAAGCATTCAGCTCATGATCCGCATGAAGGATAAGCGCGATATCCAAAGCCTGAACCATCGTCTGGTTCGGTTCACTGCCATTCAACATATACGCAAAATTGGCCGCGTGGCCGAGATCCGCGCGCGGAGCAAGTGGCTCTTTGCCCTTTCGGATCCGATCGAAAGCGGTCACGAGGGTTCCGGTCTGGGCGGTAAGCCGAATGGCCTTACGCAGGTTCGCTTCCGGCGACATATCTTCCGCTTCCGGGTCGTACATGGAAAGCATGGATGTGGCCGTACGAAGCACTTCCATCGGCAGCGCCGTCTTGGGAAAATGCTTCATTGCATCCAACACTTGAGGCGGAATCGCGCGGCTGGACGTTAGTTTTCTCATGGTATCGTCCAGTTCGTCACGTTTTGGCAGGCGGCCGAACCAGAGGAGGTGACATGTCTCCTCAAAAGTGGAATTCGTCGCCAACTCATGAATGTTGTACCCCCGATAGGCGAGGATTCCCTTATTGCCATCGATGTAACAGATCCCGGATTCGCCTGCTACGACGTCCTCAAGTCCCGCTTTCATAAATCCCTCGCCATCCGCGGTTGTCCGCGCAATCCGCGGCTGGCACATTTTATTGATTTACCAAACCAGTTTCTACTTCGATTTCAGCCCCACGCCGAACCTTGAGCGCAGCAGCAGCCGAGCCGTGGTTCAAAGCCAGTTCAATGTAGCCGGTGCTGCCTTCGATGGCGAAATATTCACCAGGATCGGCTTCCGAAAAGCTGGAGCACAATCGCGTGATCACGAGGCTCGCAACGTGGATGGAAAACTCGGCCGGCAGGTCCTGCCGCCGCAGGTTCGTAATGATGTTACCAAACTTGTCGATCCGCAGAACCTGGCCTATCAGTTTACCATCCTGCACATTGGGCTTCGATGGCGCTTTCCGCATGAAATCGACAATTCGCGGTCCAACCGACTCGATTGGCGTTCCACGCGCCAGATGCGCTGCTACGGGAGCGAAGATGTCGCGGCCGTGAAAAGTCTGGCTCACGGCATCCAGGAAAAGTCTGTCGTTCGTAACCCAGTATGCTGCCGGGGCGGGGCTGGATTCGGCGTGCAGAACATTGGAGAGCACGCCGTTGTCGGGAGCGACGAAGATGTGTCCGTTCGCTGCCGCGACCATCGGACGCCGAACCGATCCAA
This sequence comes from Acidobacteriota bacterium, assembly GCA_003222815.1. Taxonomy (GTDB): domain Bacteria; phylum Acidobacteriota; class Terriglobia; order 20CM-2-55-15; family 20CM-2-55-15; genus 20CM-2-55-15. The sequence goes on from QHXC01000379.1 coordinate 17,781, forward strand.
CTCCGGGATCGACAACGACAACATGAATCGTACCTGGCGGAAAATATGGATATGCGCTGTCCACAAGAAAAGCTGCTTCGAGGATGTCATACGACGGAATCTCGTGAGTGACGTCCACCAACTGCACGTTGGGCGCAATTCCCAGAATCACGCCTTTCATAATCCCGACGAAGGGATCTGCGAGGCCAAAGTCCGTCGTTAACGTTATAATCATGACTTGTGAAGCGAATCTACCTAGATAGTAACGCAACGACACCCGTGCGGCCAGAGGTGCTGGCGGCCATGATGCCCATCTTTACGGAGCATTTCGGCAATGCCTCGTCGATCCATTGGTTCGGACAGCAAGCTAAAGCATTGATGGACGAAGCCCGGCAGCATGTCGCGCGCCTCGTCAACGCGGAAGGATCTGAGATTGTATTCCTGAGCGGTGGGACTGAAGCTGACAACCTCGCGATACGAGGAATCGCCGAAACACAGAAAGCAAAAGGGCGCCATGTCATTACCTCCCGGATCGAGCATCACGCTGTGCTGCACACGTGCAAAGATCTGGAGAAGCAGGGATACGAAATCACATGGCTCCCGGTTTCCCGGGAAGGCCTCGTCGATCCCAACGAAGTCCGAACGGCGCTACGACCGGACACGATCCTGATTTCGGTCATGCATGCCAACAATGAGATCGGAACCATTCAACCGATCGAGGAAGTCGGGAAGATTGCTGAAGAGGCAGACGTATACTTTCATTCCGATGGCGTTCAGTCCACTGGAAAGATCTTTGTGGACGTGCGAAAACTCAAAGTGGATCTGTACTCGATGTCATCCCACAAGATCCACGGCCCGAAAGGGATCGGGGCGTTGTTTGTGAAGAAGGGCACCATCTTGAAGCCAACCATGACGGGGGGCGGGCACGAGCGCAACCGGCGGTCGGGTACGGAGAACGTGGCTGGGATTGTGGGGTTCGGAGAGGCAGCGCGGCTCGCGTTGGAGGGTCTCAAAACAGAAATGCCGCGCGTCCGCGAATTGAGGGATCGGCTTGAGGCGGGTCTTCGATCCAGGATCGAATTCATACATGTGAATGGGGAGAGTGCGCCAAGACTGCCGAATACCTCCAACATCATGGTGGACTACGCCGAGGGTGAGGGGCTGGTCATTTCGCTGGATTTGAAAGGAGTGGCTGTTTCCACCGGATCGGCGTGCTCATCGGGATCGCTGGAACCGTCCCACGTGTTGACCGCAATCGGCAAGACCCCCGACGAAGCCCACGGAAGTTTAAGGTTCAGCCTCAGCTCGATGACGGGCCAGGAAGATGTGGATTACGTGATCGAAACTCTCCCCGGAATCGTTGAGCGATTGAGAGAATTGTCGCCGTATTACAAAAGGGGTTAGGCCGCAAATTACACTAATTGCGCCATTCGCGTTCCCGTCATTGGCGTGATCGCGGCCAAATACGATTGTCATGAAATTGTGGGTGAAAGTTGGCAACGGCCGGATAGAGGACGCGAAGTTCAAGGCTCAAGGATGCAGCGCAGCGATCGCCACAAGCTCGTTTGCAACCGAGATGTTGATCGGAATGGACGTCGCCGATGCGCGTCGAATCACAAGAGAGCAGATTGTCGAGGCGCTCGGAGGATTGCCGCCGTCCAAGATCCATTGCAGCGTTTTGGCGTCGGATGCCATCAAAAAAGTACTGAAAGGATTTTAAGCAGGTGATTGCAGTCGCCATGAGCGGCGGCGTCGATTCCTCGACTGCCGCCGTTTTGTTAAAGGGGCAAGACGAGGAAATCGTCGGCCTTTCCATGCAACTCTGGAAAGACAACGGCCGATGCTGTTCGCTGGACGATCTCTGGGATGCCCGGCGTGTGGCCACGCATCTTGGAATTCCCTTCTATGTCTTGAATCTGGAGAAGGATTTCGAGAATACGGTTGTTCGTCCGTTCGTTGACAGCTATTTGCAGGGTGAAACACCGAGCCCATGCATTCTTTGCAACAACTACGTGAAGTTTCACCACCTGGTGGATAAGGCTGCTGGCATCGGAGCAGACCGTGTCGCAACCGGACACTATGCGCGCGTGAGATATGACGGAGCGCTCGAGCGGTGGCTGTTGATTCGCGGCAAGGATCGAAACAAGGACCAATCATACTTCCTGTTCGGACTGACTCAGGAGCAACTCTCGAAGACCGTGTTCCCTCTCGGTGAGTTGACAAAGCCCGAAGTCCGCGAGATTGCGCGGCGCGCGGGCCTGCCCACTTCCGATAAGGCGGAGTCGCAGGAGATCTGCTTCGTTCAAGGCCGATCGTATGCCGATTTCGTAGAGCAATATGCTGGAATCCAGACGAACCAGGCAGGCGAAATTGTCACAGAGAGCGGCGGCGTTGTGGGAACACATTCCGGTATTCACAGGTACACGGTCGGCCAGCGGAAGGGACTCGTTGCTTCCGGAAGGCCTCAGTACGTGGTGAGAATCCAGGCGGAGCTGAATCAGATTGTTATCGGCGATGACCCTCAGCGCGCTCGATTCACTGTGCGTGATCCGAACTGGATTGCGATCGAGGGACTCACCGAACCGATCCGATGCGACGTTCAGATCCGAAATCGATTTGAGCCAAAGCCTTCTACGGTCTCACTGTCAAACGGTGAGGTCACTGTCGAGTTCGATTCCCCGCAGCGCGCGATCACGCCGGGCCAAGCCGCAGTATTCTATTGGGATGATGTGGTCGTGGGCGGCGGATGGATCCAGCGGTAACCCGCTGGGCGGCAGCGGCCATCCTTGGCAGCGTTCAACCCATCCATGGGAACGCTATGAATGGAGAACTACTTCAACTACTTCACCGAGATTGAGCGTTTCTTCCAATCCAAACGCCGGTCGTTCACGCTATTGTCCCCCCTGGATTGGGTTCTTATGGAAAACTGGATGGAACAGGGCATCCCTCTAGAGGTAGTTCTGAAGGGCATCGATAGGGCGTTCTCAAGTCCGAAGCGGAAGCAGGAGATTGGCTCGCTCGCTTACTGCGTGAAGTCGGTCGAGAAGGTCTGTGAGGAGATGAAGGAATTACGGGTGGAAGCGCCGAGGCTACCCGACTTGGATGCCGACGAAATCGCTGCCTATATCCGCAAGATTGCCCATCAGATTGAACCCTTCGATAAGGGAATCGCGGAATCCATTCGGCGTGTCGACCATTCAGACCTTAGGGCGGCGGAACAGGCGCTGAGCGCACTTGAAGAAAAATTGATAGCCCTGCTGAAAATCACCGCTGATGACAAAACAGTGATCGAAGTCAAAAGAGAGGTGGATGCCGAGATCAATCCATTCCGATCGACGATGACAGCGGCACAGGTCATGATGCTCGAGCAGCAGTTGTGGCGAAGGAAACTGTTGGAGAAGTTCGAAGTGCCACGGCTGAGCCTGTTCTATCTGATTTAGCCGCGAATTACGCGAACAGCGCCAATTAATTTCGCGTAATTCGTGTAATCGGCGGCTCTTTCAATGCTTCTCAAAATCGAAAAACTCGTCTATGGCGGAGCCGGTCTCGCAAGAACCGAAGGGGGCGTGGTGTTTGTTCCCAGGTCTGCGCCGGGTGACGTGATCGAGGCGCAGATTGTCGACAAGAGGAAGGATTACTCCATCGCCCGCATTATCGAAATTGTGGAACCAAGCGGCAAGTCGATTACAAACAGGCCATCATTCGGGAAAGTTTCCGGCGGCTCGGACACCTCAACTGGGACGAGCCGATACGACAGATAACCGGACCTGATAGGAATTATCGGCTTCGTGCGACTTTTCATGTCACTAATGGAAGACTCGGATTTATGCAGGAGAAGACGAACGTGGTGATTCCGATTCAAAGTTGCGCATCACTGGTTCCGGAGCTGAATCAATTCATCGCATCCATGGATCCGAACGGCGCACGAGAAGTTCATGTTGTGAGCACGCCGGCGATCGCGGCCACCTTTGTTTTCGAAGACGGCACGATCAAACGCTCGGGCCGGGCGATGATACAGGTGGACGGCATCCGATATCGGATCAGCGGGGAAACATTCTTTCAAGCCAATCGGTTCTTGCTGATGCCGTTCATCAACGAAGTTTTGAGTCAGGCAGGACCTTCTCCGGCCCATGTTCTAGAGCTTTACTCCGGATCCGGTTTCTTTTCCATACCTCTTTCTCGACTCGCACGAGAGGTAATCGGCATCGAGGGCAGTCGCGCCGCGGTCCTGCAGGCGCGTGAAAACGCGCGGTTGAACGAAAGGACCAACGTGAAATTCTTCGAGAGGCCTGTGGATGCCACCTTGCGGGGCTCGGATCTGAGGCCCGATGTGGTCCTGCTCGACCCGCCTAGAGCCGGATGCGGCCTCAAGAACGCTGAGCGAATCGCGGCACTCCAATCTCAGCGCATCGTCTACGTCTCATGCAATCCGACCACATTTGCCCCGGAAGGAGCGATCCTTGTTTCGAAGGGCTACGACCTCCGGCGCGTCACGTTGATCGATCAATTTCCGAACACGTATCACAGCGAGATCGTGGCGTTGTTTGAGTTAAAATAAGAACGCCCTTTGCCCTTCTTATTGGAGGGGGATCAGAACACACGAAGCTTAAGCGTTTTGAGCCTTTGCCTCCAGGCTTTCTGTGTTCCGTTCCGATTTCAAAAGTGGCGCCATTTCTTTTTGCCCTCAGTCTGGGCATCAGCCTCTCTCCATGCCTGGATCCGACATCCGTTTGGATATGTCTTCCCCTAGCCATTCTGCTCTCGTTTGCCAAGCGGTGGTGCGCTTTGCTTGCGATTGCGTTGCTTGGTGCCGGCCTGGCCAGCCGCCAGGCCACAGTCCTTCCCGATCCAGGTGACACCGCAGTTCGGCTGGTCGGCCGCCTCACCAAGGCGCCAGAGTGGCGTGGACTGGGTACTTACTTGGACGTGGAATTACAAACGGTAGACGGTCAGCCCTATCGCGGGCGGGCACGCCTGAGCGAATTTCTCGACGATCCGGAACTGCGCCGGCTCTTCGAGGTACTTGGACTGGGAACCGGCGATCATCTGGAAATCGTGGTGAAGCTACACAGGCCGGTGGTCTACCGAAATCCCGGCGTGTTTGATTTCCGGCGCCACTTGGAGCGACAGGGGATTTACTGGACAGGGACGATCCGGAGTCCACGGCTCATCAGGGTTCTCGACCACGGGTGGCACGGACCCGATCGACTTAAGAACTGGATCCACGCCCGGCTTGAAGCGCCTTTTTCGAGCGACCGCCGAAGCCAGGCTATACGGGGGCTCGTGATGGGAATGGTGCTCGGACGAAAATACGGCCTGACGGCGGAGGCCGAACGGCAGTTTCAGGCGGGCGGGCTTTACCACCTTGTCGTTGTTTCCGGCTTCAATCTCGCTGCAGTTGCGGCCGCGGCTTTTTGGCTCGCACGCTGGATCCCATGCAAACGACGTACCCGTATTTTGTTCGTCCTCATATGCGCTCTCGCTTATGCAGCCATTGTCGACGGCCAAACGCCAGTGGTGCGGGCCACATTGATGGTGTGCTTTCTGGTCATAGGCCGATTGCTCGACCGCGGCTATGCGCCCATCAATGCCATAGCGGGAACCGCATTCATTATTTTGCTGGTTGATCCTAACGCGATCGAAGACTCGAGTTTCCAGATGACTTTTGCCGCCGTGCTCGCTGTGATATGTATCGGAGTTCCTTTGGGCCAATGGGCGCTCGGGTGGCTTCAAGAAGCGCTCACGGATTTCGACGATGCTTCCAAAGACGCGAATCTGTCGATCCGAGCCGCAGATTGGCGCGTTTCACGCCGCGCCTGGTGCGAGCTGCATGGGTTGCCGTCGTTGGTCCTGACACTTCCATGGAGGATCGGCAGGATTGTGGGCGAGGCGCTGATTGTCTCGTTTTGTGTCGAGATGATCTTTGTAGTCTTCATGGTGGAATCGTTTCACCGCTTATCTCCCATTTCACCGCTGCTGAACGTCCCCGCAGGAATGATCGCTGCTGCGGTGACTCCGCTGGGCCTGTTGTTGATTGTCCTCCCTGACCCTGCAGCGGCCCTTGCTGGCTGGGTCATCACCGAACTTCTCACGGCCCTACTCAAAATCCTGGAAATCGCGCTAAGCCTGCCCTACGCGACATTACGAGTACCTTCAGTACCTTTATGGGTCTGGCTTCTTTACGGCGCGACAGTGATTCTTCTAATACTGGCCACCAGAAAACGGTGGACTTGTGTCTGTCTCGGAAGCATAGCTGGAGTAGTCTTGTTGCAGGGTGTCGTGGCATTCGGGGATTTTTCACCGACGCCACCGGCGGACGTGACTCTGAACTTTCTGGACGTGGGACAGGGCGACTCCATCCTCATCGAATTCCCGTCTGGCCAGCGCATGCTGATCGACGGCGGTGGTGTTGCGGTGGGCCGCTTCCTGAACCTGCAAGACGAAAGCACGTTTTCGATCGGAGAAAACGTCGTTTCAGCTCATTTGTTTTCGCGCGGGATCCGGAAGCTGGACGCCGTGGTCCTGACACACGCGCACTTCGACCACATGGACGGGCTGTTTGATGTCATCGAAAACTTCAAAATCGGTGAATTCTGGCTGGGAAGAAACCCGGTGACACAGAGGTACCGCCAACTCATCGAAAGAATTCAGGAAAGGCGCATTCCAATCCGGTGGGTTTGGAAGGGCCAAACGATCGGACCATTCACGGTCTTACATCCTCCGGCCAACTGGATTCCCCGAAAGAGTCGCGAGAATGATGACTCGGTTGTTTTGCTCCTGGACACCGGCCGGGCCACGGCGTTGTTGACCGGAGATATCGAACGGCCGATTTCGGCGCCGGACACGGTTGGCGTCCTCAAAGTTCCACATCATGGAAGCAAAGGTGTACGGCTGATGGTTTCCGCCTCCGTACGGGTGATTTCGGTAGGTGCGAACAATCCTTTCGGGCATCCGCATGAATCTGCGCTGCCAGCGCTTCGAACCGACCGGCTGGGGGGCATCCAGGTGACGTTGCCTGGTCAAGAAAATTCGAGTCAAGGGGCATTCCGGACCAGGCCCTTTGTGCCCCCTCGCTTTTCTATCGCAGCGTTGACTAAGCCACGCTGCTCGTGTAAGCTGACGTTGCTTTCCGGACAGCCACTAAAACTCAAAGACCTTAAAAATCTGCGATTTAGTGGCTTTTGATTTAGGGGGGTATTTTTGGTACGACGGGTTCTTTCGATTCTAATCCTCGCCGTGCTGGTTTTGGCGGCTTGCCGGACGACGCCACCGGCCAAGTCCGTGCAAGTATCGCCTCCACCTCTGCCAGTCATTGAACGCCATGTGGAGCCCCTATCCATGCCTGTGTCGGATCAGATTCAGGTAAATATCCCGGCCGATCCGGTTGACCTGGTGGTAGTCGAAGCTCATTCGCGGTTCCAGCATGGTGAAGAGCTGTACAAACAGGGCCTCTTGAAGAATGCCAGGGCAGAATTCGATGGCGCAATCGACCTCCTGCTCGATACGTCCCGCGTTTACCAGAAAGATCCGCGCCTCCAGCACGAAGTCACGGACTTGGTTTCGAGGGTTTACGCGATCGAGCTGTCCGCGATTCGCGATGGCGACGGATTAACCGGTCAGACCGAGCAGCATGCGGCCATCGATGATTTGGAACACCTCGAGACATTCCCCGCCACGATCGACCCCGGGCTGAAGAAAGAAGTTGAAGATGAAATCAAAGAAATTAGCCATGATCTGCCCATCGAGATCAACGATCGTGTCCTTGGGCTGCTCAACTACTATCAAAATGGCCGCGGCCACACCGCCATCGAGCGGGGTCTGGAACGCGTAGGCCGGTATCAGCCGATGATCGAACAGATCCTCAAAGAAGAAGGTGTACCTTTGGATCTGATTTACCTGTGTCAGGCCGAAAGCGCTTTCCAGGCGGGTGCCGTATCCCGGGCAAAGGCGAAGGGATTGTGGCAATTCATGTCGTCCCGCGGCAAGGAATATGGACTACGCCAGACATGGTGGATCGATGAACGGTCGGATCCTGAAAAATCGACTCGTGCCGCTGCGCGTCACCTGAAAGACCTCTACCAGGAGTTTGGCGACTGGTATCTTGCCATGGCCGCATACAACGCGGGTCCAGTGCGGGTGCAGCGGGCAATGGAGAAGACCGGGGCGGATAATTTTTGGGGATTGGCGGACAAAGGGGCCCTACCCCGGGAGACGATCAACTACGTTCCCAATATTCTGGCCTTAACCATAATCGGAAAGAACCCTGGAAAATATGGGTTTAGTATCGAGCCGGATCCTCCACTGGAGACGGATCGGGTCACGGTCAACAAGGCAACCGATTTGAGAGTCATCTCCGAGGCTATCGACCTGCCACTCGAAGAGTTGCGTGGCCTGAACACCCACATCCTGCGCTGGACGACCCCGCCGGATGACCCCGAATTCGAGTTGATCCTACCCAAAGGTTACGCGGAGAGATTCAACCAACAAATTACTTCCCTTCCCGCCAGTAAACGAGTTTTGATCCGCGAGCACGTGGTTCGGAAGGGGGACACGATTGGTGCCATCGCCAGAAAATATGGTACGAGCATTGCCCAGTTGGCGCTGGCTAACGATCTGGGCAACCAAAAGGTGCTGCGGGTTGGACAGTCTTTAATTGTTCCGATGAGTGGGATAACGCCCCCGCGGCCCGCCTCAAAGAATGTGTCCGCAGCACCGGTTCGAAAGACGACATACATCGTTAGGCCCGGCGACACGCTGTCCAAGATCGCCGCCACCTTCCACACGTCAGTTGAGAAGTTAAAGGCTTGGAATCACCTCCGTTCAACCCGCCTCGCCGTCGGTGAAAAGCTTGTCGTAGCCGAAGGCACTCTCCAGACGACATCCAGTAGCCCACCTGCCAAGAAACTGGTCCATCAAGTCCGCCAAGGCGAGACGCTGGGAAGAATCGCGACGACTTATAACACCTCGGTGGATGCTATACTCTCCTGGAACGATGCAAACGACCTCTCTGTCCTACATCCCGGAGATCGAATAACGATCTTCTTGGGCGAAAATAACCGGTAAAGAAATTTCGGACTTCGGACTGCGGGTTTCGGATTGAGGGGACTCCCGAGGACGGACATTTTTCAAGTCCCAAATCTGCGGTGAGAAATCCCAAACCCGGGTACATTTTAGGATTACGGGCGTCTAAACGGCTCGTAACCATGGAAGCTATATTGAAAAGGGCCGCACAACGAGTTCACGAGTCGGAGGACGAAAAGCTCCTTATCGAGCAAGCCCAGAGCGGTGACCGTGAGGCATTTGAGCAGTTGGTCCGAAGGCATGACCGGGACATTCTCCGTCTTGCGTTCCACATGCTGGGAAATCGCGAGGAGGCGCGCGAAGTTTTCCAAGAGACCTTCCTCAAGGCTTACCGATCGCTCGACCGGTTTCGCTTTGAATCGAGCTTCTACACCTGGATTTACCGAATCGCCACCAACGTGAGTCTGGATCACCTTCGGAAGCGTCAAACCCTCAGGGAGGAGATTTCCTGCGAATCCGACACCGAATTGCATCCAGACCGGCCAGCGTTGAAAGATACCCTTGCCGCGACGACCTACTATAGCAATCCCGAACGCCGTCTTTATGGCAAGGAAGTCGGAGAAAAAATACACGAGGCGCTAAAAACCCTTTCCGAAAAGGAGCGTCTTGTATTTGAATTAAGGCACTACCAAGGCTTGAGACTAAAAATGATCGGCGAAATTATGGGTAGCAC
>QHXC01000380.1 GCA_003222815.1 Acidobacteriota bacterium
GTTCAATGTCGGCGTGATTGGTGGCGGAACGTCGGTGAATTCGATTCCCTTCGAGTCATGGATGGAAGTCGACATACGTTCGGAATCCAGAGACGAATTGAACAAGGCCGGGGAGACTTTCCTCGGACTCATGCATGAAGCGGTGGATCAAGAGAACAAAGTGCGATCGACTGCACAAGGCAAGATCGAACTCGATATGAAGTTGATCGGCGAGCGCCCGTCCGGAGAAACACCGCTCAGTTCTCCGCTGGTGCAGACCGCCAGCGCCGTCATCCGAGCGTTCGGTATGAACCCCACCTACAGCATAAGCAGCACCGACGCGAACATTCCCATCAGCATGGGGATTCCCGGCATCACTCTCGACGCCGGCGGCCGGGGAGGCCGCAACCACTCGTTGGATGAATGGATCGATGTCGAAAAGACGGCGAGCGTGAATGGAATCAACGTCGCGATGGCGATTCTGTTGTCACTCGCCGGCGCGCAATGAGGTGCATCGATGTTCAAGGACTTCAGAGAATTTGCAGTGCGGGGTAACGTTTTGGACCTCGCGGTCGCAGTTATTATCGGCGGCGCCTTCGGCAAGATCGTCACGTCGTTTGTGAATGATGTTCTGATGCCACCAATCGGTCTGGTCCTTGGCAAAGTCGACTTCTCCAACCTCTTCGTTGACCTTTCCGGTCAGTCGCGCGCGACCCTGGCTGAAGCCAAGACTGCCGGAGACGCGACGCTCAATTACGGTCTGTTCATCAACACCGTAATTGACTTCCTGTTGGTCGCCTTCGCTGTTTTCCTGCTGGTCCGGCAGGTGAATAAGCTGAAGTCGAAGCCCGTGCCGGCCGCGGTCACGACAAAGGAATGCCCGTATTGCCTGTCCCTGATACCACTGAAGGCGACCCGGTGTGCGAGTTGCACTTCGGCGACTTAAGTCGATTTGAGTCGCGGCAGGAGTCTAACGGCGTTGTCGCGCTCGATGGCTCGCAGGTCGCTCTCGCTGAACATTCTGAGTTCGCGAAGCGCCCGAGCTACCTCCTGACTGTTTCCGCCGGGCGGAAAATCGGTTCCGAACATGATCTTGTCCGCGTTCACGAGCTTCTGCAGCGAAGCAATCGCGCCCGGATTGGCGGCGCCTGCCACATCGTAATAGAACTTTTTCAATTCGCTGATGAGGCCGTTGGGCATTTGCGCCTTGAAATTGCCTGAAGCTCCATCGATGCGGCCGGCAAGGAACGGCATCGTGCCGCCCGCATGAGACCAGATCCAGCGAATATTCGGAAAACGCGACGCGTCGCCGCTGAAACATATGCCGGTGATGGCGCGGGTTGTGTCGGTCCCATACTCCATGCTTCCCGGCGCCACGCCGGGTGCGTAATTTAGGTTCCGGCAGCAATTGGCAGCCGTCGGGTGGACATGCACGACGGCGTTGCGCCGGTTGAGTTCCTCCATCACCGGCCGGTAAGCAGGATTGCCGAGCCAGGTTTCGCCATAGCTCGTGAAAAAGCCGATGCCGTCGGCCTTGAGCGTATCGTATGCGTAGGCGATCTCCTTCAGTGTGGCGTCAACCTCGGGCAGCGGCATCGCGGCGAAGAATCCAAACCGGTTCGGGTGGTCCTCGACCAGCTTCGCGGCATACTCATTGCACGCCCGTGCGAGGCGGATCGTCACTGCCTTGTCGCCGAACCACAAACCTGGGTTGGTGACGGAAACCACCGAGGCGGCGACGCCGCCCCGATCCATGTCCTCGATCGACTTAGCCGGCGTCCAGGTCGTATTCGCTGGCTGCAGAAGCGGCCGGCCCTTGACCTCGGCCACCCACACCGGCGGTCCCAAATGATGGTGTATGTCGATGCGGTACGGCTTGGCGGAAGCAGTCCCTTGTGCGAAAGCCGCTGCGCAGCCGTCGGCCAACGCGGCCAGCCCCAGCGAAGCAAGGGCAGTGCTCAAGAAGTTTCGTCGATCGAGGTCGATCATGAATCCTCCAGGCTTTTGAAATGTTCAGAACTTGATCTGCGGAAGCTATCATCGGGTTGAAGGAAAATCAAGCGAACCGAGCGGAGGAATTAAAGGTGTCTGTCCCCTTTAATTCCGGATCCGTGCGTGAGCTTGGGGAACTTCGGACTAATGGCGGGTTTCTTAGATTTTTGCGGAGATTTTTTTGCCGCGAATTGCGCGAATGACCCATTCGCGCAATTCGCGGCACAGATTTTGGTTGCGGCTCCGCCGCGCTGTGAACATTCTCGCCGCCAAGAAGGACCTAGTGAACCGCGATGGGCGCCACGGTGGATCCCGTCGCGCCCTTCAGTTTTAGTGGCTCCAGGATAAAGGCGAATTCGTTAACGCGCTTTGCTGCGAGTTCATCCAGCTTCAGGCTTTCGAGCATGTGGATGCCGTTTACTGCGAGTAGAATCTGGTGCACCGGCGACCCGATTTTCGGGTCGGGATTCGGGTTCACTTCCACCGACCAGTTGTCCGATCCGATGAGCATCGGGTTTTGTTTCGCAAGCCATTCCGCAGCCGCAACGCCAATGCCGGGGTCGGTTTTCATATACCGGACGTTATCCTTGCCCCACAGCTTGCCCCAGCCGGTGTTGATGATGACGGCGTCGCCGGCTTGGAGCGTCAGGTTCTGGCGCCTCAGTGCATCCTGTAAATCCAGCACGGTAATTTCGTAGCTATCCGGCAGCATTTCGACTCCCTTGAGAGCAGCCACGTCGATCATCACACCCCGGGTCATTAGGGCGCCCACGTTTTCGATGCCCAGCTTGGTGAAACCGTTCCTGGTGGCGATCTGGTCCTGCTGGAAGCAGTTATAGAAGCCGTTGTCGATGCCTTGATGGCTGAAGCCATCGAACTGTGTACCGACCTGACCCAGTTCGCCGATCACCATCTCCTCATTGCTAATGCGGCGATTCGACTGCGGCAAGACGTTTGTGCGCTTCGTCAGGATGCTCAATTGGCGGCCTGGAAAGAAGGGCATGGTGGCCGGATCGAGAACCTGCCCCAGTTCAAGTACCTCGCCCGTGCGAATCAGCTTCGCCGCCTTGAGCACCTCCTCCGGTTTCATCAGGTTTCCGGAGCCGCGCTCATCGCCGGCGCCCCACTTCGAGGGACAGCGCTGGCTTTCGGCAGGAGGAATCCAGGATTGCCCCGTCGCGACACGTGCGACCAGCAGAAGTGGAACGAACGTCGTGATTATGGATCGCATCATACTACCTCCTTTGGAGCGACAGCTGCTACCCCACGACCAGGTTCAGAATCCGGTTCTTCACGTAGACCTTCTTCCGGATCTGCCTTCCGTCCAGAAAACGCGTGATGGCAGGATCCTTTGTTGCAGCTTCAAGGACGGATTCCTCTGGAGCTTCTGCCCTCACTTCGATGGTGCCACGAAGTTTGCCGTTGATCTGGACCGCAACTGTAACCGTGTCAAACGTTGTGTAGGCTTCATCCCAAACCGGCCATCGTTGAAAAAAGATAGATGGCGGACGGCCCGTACGTTGCCAGAGTTCCTCGGCGAAATGCGGGGCGAACGGAGCGATTAGGATCAGGAACGTTTCTACGGTCTCCTTGTCGGGAGCCTGCTTCATCGACGTCACTTCGCCGATGAATTCCATGAACGAGCTGACGATCGTATTCATACGAAACGTGTCGAGGCGTTCAGTCACATTCTTCACGAGCAAGTGGCGCTGGGTAAGCATCTCCCTGGAGGGAGATGCTTTCCACTGGCCGTTGTACATGGACACCCAGTGCCAGGCTTTCTTCAAAAATCGGTGAACGCCCTGGATGCCGTTGTCGTTCCATAAGGCATCCAGCTCGGGCGGACCGACAAACAACTCGTACATGCGAAGTGAGTCACAGCCGAAATCGCGGACAAGTTCATCGGGATTGACGACATTCCCTTTCGATTTCGACATCTTCTCGGCCTTCCCACTCTTGCCGACGTACGTGATCATTCCCTGGTTGAACAGGCGCAGGAACGGCTCCTCGAAATCGACAACGTCAATGTCATGAAGGAACATCGTGAAGAATCGAGCGTACAACAAATGCAAAATTGCATGCTCAACGCCACCGACGTAAAGATCAACGGGCAGCCACTCTTTACCCTGTTCGGTGATCAAAGCGTCTTTTGCCCGCGGAGATGCATAGCGGAGGAAATACCACGAGGAGCCAGCCCACTGCGGCATAGTATCGGTTTCGCGCTTTCCAGGACCTCCACACTTCGGACATGGTACGTTGACCCAATCTTGAATAGCCGCGAGGGGGGACTCGCCGGTTCCTGTCGGCTGGTAGCGTTCCACATCCGGCAATCGAATCGGCAGGTCTTTCTCGTCGACGGCAACCGCACCACACTTCTCGCAGTGAACGATCGGGATCGGCTCGCCCCAGTAACGTTGGCGCGAGAAAACCCAATCGCGAAGTTTGTAATTGACCGTGGCGCGGCCGAGTCCCCGGCCAGCCAGCCAGCGCACGATGGCCTTCTTGCCTTCCTCCGACGGCGTTCCCGTGAACTGGCCGGAGTTGATCATCGTCCCATCACCGACGTATGACTCTTGGGCAACGCCCCGTTCGGAAGAGATGACTTCCCGGATTTCCAGGCGGAACTTCTTTGCGAATTCGTAGTCGCGTTCGTCGTGACCTGGAACGGCCATGATCGCGCCGGTGCCGTAAGACATCAGGACGTAGTCGGCAATCCAAATGGGGATCTTTTCGCCGTTGACGGGATTGATCGCGTACGCGCCTGTGAAGACACCGGTCTTCTCGGTCTTGGCGGCGCGATCGATGTCACGCTCGCTCTTCACCTTTTCGACATAGGCCTGAACCCCGGCAGCATGTGCCGGCAAAGTGAGTTCCGTCACCAGTGGATGTTCCGGGGCCATGACCATGTACGTCGCGCCAAAGAGCGTGTCCGGACGTGTTGTGAAGATCTTCAACAGGTGATGAGAACCGTTCGCGGCAATCGCAGTGAACGTCACTTCCGCGCCCTCGGATCGTCCGATCCAGTTGCTCTGCATCGTCTTGACCTTTTCGGGCCAGTCCAACTCCTCAAGCCCGGCGAGCAGGCGATCGGCGTACGTTGTGATCCGAAGCATCCACTGATGGAGTTCCTTCTTCGTGACCTCCGTACCGCAGCGCTCACATCGGCCGTTGACCACATCTTCGTTAGCGATGCCGGTCTTGCAACTCGGACACCAGTTCACGGGCATAAGGGTTTTGTATGCGAGGCCTGCCTTGAACATCCTCAGGAAGATCCACTGCGTCCATTTGTAGTAGTCCGGATCTGTGGTGTTGACCTCACGCGACCAATCGTACATCGCGCCGATTTCGTGTAACTGACGTTTGAAATTTTCGACGTTACGCTGAGTACCAACCTTCGGGTGAATGCCTTTCTGTATGGCGTCGTTCTCTGCGGGTGAGCCGAAAGCATCCCAGCCCATCGGGTGGAGAACGTTGAAGCCTTGAAGCCACTTGTACCGCGACCAGCAATCCGGAAGGACGTAGCTTCGCCAATGCCCTACGTGCAGGCCCGACCCGGATGGGTACGGAAACATGTCGAGGCAGTAATACTTCGGTCTTGGATCGTCATTGCGCGCTTCGTGCAGGTGGTTGGAAATCCAGTATTCACGCCACTTCGGCTCGATCTGTCCAGGGTTGTAACTGTCGTCCGACATTGATCCGATGATTATAGCTTAGGGGAGCGCCTGAGACCCTCAGCCATCCCATTTCACCGAATTTCGGTGCGTATCCATCGCCAGGTTCGCCAGTTTATCGGCTTGCTTGTTCTGTTCGCGGCGGACGTGGTGTATGGAAAATCGGGGAATGAGCGCGATCCAACGAAGCGCAGATTCGTAGAGGAGGCGGATACCTTCGTTCTTTACCTGGTACTCACCGTTGACCTGTTTCACGACAAGCTCTGAATCGGCGAAGACCTGAAGCTCTTCGCATCGGGAGAAAACGGCAAAACGGAGCGCGGCGAGGAGGGCCGAGTATTCGGCATAGTTATTGGTTCCGGTGCCGAGATATTCAGCGACCTGAACGACACCTGGAAAGTACACACCAATACCAGACTCGCCGGGGTTCCCCCGCGAGCCTCCATCGATGTAGGCTTCCAGCTTCATGCCACTTCGAACGGGTGATCGAGATTTTCGGGATCGTAAAGAATGCGCTGGCAGGCTTCGCAGTCGATGATCTGGTTATTTTTTCGAATCTCGTGGAAAACCTGGGGCCGGATGCGAACCTGACAGATTTCGCACACAGAATCGCGCGCAGCGGCCACGGCGATTCCCCCGCGCGCCTTGCGAATACGTTCGTAGCGGGGAACCAGATCGGAAGACATCGAGGTCTGGATCTCCTTGCGCTCCTTCAGGTACGATTCGAGCCCGCTGAGATCACGCCTGTTCTCCTCTTCAAGTTGTTTACGCTCTTGATCGACCAGCAGTTGATCTTCTTTTAAACGGACTTCGGCGCTCTTGATTTCGATCTGTTGCGTTTCACCTTCCACCATGAGATTGAGAATTTCGTCCTCAACCTTCCGGATCGCATTCTGTGTATGCTCAATCTCGTGCTGTAGCGCCCGATACTCATCGTTTGTCTTAACCGCCAACATCTGTTCGCGGTACTTCGAAATCTTCGTCTCGGTCACTCCAATTTCACTTTCGAGCTTTTTTCGAATGGTCTGATTGTTCTTTAACTTTTCCCTAGCCGTTTCAAGACCAACTGTGGCCGAACGCAACTTCTCTGTGAGAGCCTTCGAGATGCCCGGAAATTTATCAATTCTTGTTCGGAGTTCCTGAATCGCGAGGTCGACTGTCTGAAGGCGAATGAGCTGCTTGAGATCTGGATTCATCTTCAAAAGTGGGCCCAGTAGGACTTGAACCTACGACTGCCCGGTTATGAGCCGGGAGCTCTAACCAACTGAGCTATGGGCCCATCCTGCCCGTGAAGGCGGTTCCACCTTCAGTCCCGTCCCGTCCCGTCCAAGAACGCGCGTAGTCTGCGGCTGCGGCTCGGATGGCGGAGCTTCCGGAGGGCTTTGGCTTCGATCTGCCGGATGCGTTCGCGGGTGACCGCAAAGTTCTGGCCGACCTCTTCCAGGGTGTGTTCAGTCCCATCTTCGAGGCCGAACCGCATTTTAATCACACGCTCTTCGCGTGGAGTCAGCGTATTCAGAACCTGCTCGGTCATTTCCTTCAGGTTGATATTGATGACCGCGTCCGCCGGCGAGACCACGCCCCGGTCCTCGATGAAGTCGCCAAGGTGCGAATCTTCCTCTTCGCCGATGGGTGTTTCCAGTGAGATCGGCTCCTGCGCAATCTTCAGAACCTTGCGAACCTTCGACACGGGAATATCCATCCGCTTTGCGATTTCCTCGCTGGTGGGTTCACGTCCGAGTTCCTGCACAAGCGCACGAGAGGTCCGGATCAGTTTATTGATCGTTTCAATCATGTGGACCGGGATACGAATGGTTCTGGCCTGATCTGCAATGGCTCGGGTGATCGCCTGACGAATCCACCAGGTCGCGTAGGTTGAAAACTTGTAGCCGCGCCGGTATTCGAACTTATCCACAGCCTTCATCAAACCGATGTTGCCTTCCTGAATCAGATCCAGGAACTGCAGTCCCCGGTTGGTGTACTTTTTGGCAATCGAGACCACCAAACGAAGGTTGGCTTCCACGAGTTCGCGCTTGGCGACCTCCGCCTGAATCTGTCCCTGCATGATCGTCTGAAGGGTTCGCCTCATTTCCAGAGCAGAGGCCTTCGTGTCCTCTTCCATCTCCCCGATCTTTGTCCTTACATTCCGGATTTCCTTTTGGACAGCCTTTCGGTATTCCTTCTTTGTGTGATCCGCCTTACGTTCCAGCCGGCCGAGTTCCTGCTCCAGCGGGCGAAGCTTCTCTACGGTTGACTTCATGAGACCCATCAGGCGCAGCTTTTCGGTGTTCGAGAATTCGAGCGACCGGACGAGATGAGAAAGCCTGACGCGGACGCGAGCAAGATGCCACCAGGCCCGCCGGTACTGTGGCTTCTTGGACCTTGGTGTCGTGTCGAATTTAACGCGAAGCTGATTGATCTTCTTGTAGGTCTTGTTGATTTGCTCGATAAGGTCGAGCGTTTCCTGGTGCTTTTCTTCGATCTTCTCATCAGTCAGTTCTTCGTCGCTGAACTGAAGAATATCTTTGATGATGCTGGGGTCCCTCTTCAGCTGGTCACCAAGCACAATAATCTCACGCACGATAACCGGCGAACGGGACAACGACTTGAGCACAGTCATCTGGCCGCGCTCGATGCGCTTTGCAATCTCAACCTCACCGTCTCGCGTGAGTAATGGGACTGTTCCCATTTCACGCAGGTACATGCGAACAGGATCATTGGTCTTTTCAAGCGCACCGGGCGTCAGGTCCAACTCGAGATCTTCCGGTTGGTCGGTATCGAACTTCTTTTCGCCGGAAATTTTATCGAGTGGGGCAAAGTTTTGGTCATCGGTATCGATGACTTCAATGCCGGCGGTTCCGAAAGCAGAGAACAGGTCGTCGAGATCCTCGGCCGAAGCACTGATCTCGGGAGGCAGCAGGTCGCTGACCTCATCGTAAAGGAGGTAACCTTTCTCCTTACCGATATCGATGAGTTTCTGAACCTCATCGTATTTGTCTTCGAGACCGCCCAACTGGTCTTCTAACGTGGAGGGTCGCTTGTTCTGAAAGTCCCCCCCGGTAAACGTTCGTTTATGAGTACTTTTCTTCATCACTATTCACTAATAGGCTGCCGCCTGCATGTTTTCAAGCCTTGAACGCGCCTACGCGGTTCTTTTCCGCAACAATTTCCATGTGCTTTCTCACCAGTTCGGCCGGCGCAGCCCCTGAGCCGTACTGTTTGAGCTGTTCGCGGATCACTTCTATTTTTTTGGCAAGGTGGGCATCGTAGAGTCGCCTGACCGAAGCTAATGCCTGCTCGTCTGAGATTCGTCCAAACGGTTCCAGGACAGCGGCCCGAACCTCCTTCTTAAGTCCATCATCTTGGACGCTCTGCAAAGCCATTTCGACATTTCGGACCGGATCTTTTATAAGCTGCTCGAGAACGGGGCCAGACCAAATACCGGCTAGAAAGTCGCCCTGTAGGAACGGCTGCAGTACGGGAGCGATCTTTGGGTCCTGCAACAGGGCCTGAATCAACTGCTTTTCAGCGAGGGTTAACCTGCGGTCAGTCTCTGGCGGGGCCGCGGTTCGCGCCATAGGTCGAACGTAGGATCCGCCGGGCGACAGCCTGAGTCGTTCAAAAATCAGGCTTTCAGGGATCTTGAAGCCCTCAGCCACGACGCGCGCAACCTCCAATTGTTCAACGCGATCCTGAATCTTGCCCACATACTGCACGACATCATTGAACGCGTTGGCTTTCATTGCCGGTTCGTCCAGATCATATCGACGCCCAGCCTCAGTCATCAGGTACTGCCAGAAGTACGGCGCCGAGGCCAGCAATCGCCTGTAGACGTCGCCGCCCTTCTTCCGCACGAAATCGTCCGGATCGAGACCGTCAGCCAGCTTTAGGACCCGAACCCGCAATCCTTTCGCAAGAAGCAAATCGATCGAACGCCGCATCGCGTTTTGCCCGGCGGTATCCGGGTCATAATTCATGACGACTTCGGGCACGTACCGAGCCATCATGGCGACCTGTTGCTGGGTCAGGCTGGTGCCGCAGGAGGCGACCACATTCTCAATTCCGGCCTGGTGAAGGCTCAGGCAATCAAAGTAGCCTTCCACGACGACCAGTCGTCCAGCTTTCTGTGCGGCTTCGCGCGCGAGATGCAGCGCATACAAAACGCAGGATTTCGAATACAGCGGCGATTCTGCGGAATTCAAATACTTGGGCTGGGCTTCGGCGGCCAGCGCACGTCCACCGAACGCAATGGTTTTGCCCCGCTCATTCCATATTGGAAACATCAAACGGCGGCGAAACCGTTCGTAGACATCTCCCCGATCGTTCTTGATGAAAAGACCGCTACCTACCGGATCCTTGAGCCGGAGGTGCGTCATCAAGCCGGATGCCGGAGCATAGCCAAGATAGAAGCGGTCGGCAAAAGCCGGCTGAATCTCCCGTTTTTGCAACACCTGCCGCGCTTCCACAGCTTCCTCGGTGGACAGCATTTGACGGAAGTAGGCTGACGCCCGCTCGTAAATTTCAAAAAGCTGCTGACGTTCGTCGAATTTTTTATCATCCAGCCCAGAGTTGGACGGAATAGGAATGCCACACTTTTCAGCCACCATTCGGACAGATTCCGGAAACGAAACCTTTTCCGCCAGCATGATGAAAGAGAAGACATCCCCACCGACGCCACAACCAAAACAGTGAAAGAGTTGTTTTTCGCGATGGACCGAAAATGAAGGTGTCTTTTCCGAATGAAAGGGACACAGTCCCTTAAAAGTGCTTGCCGCACCTTTTAGACTAACATAGTCCGAAACCACTCGAATGATGTCGGCAGAGTTACGAACGGTTTCGGCAAAGTTCTTCATTAGGCTGCCGCAAGGTCCCAAGAAACGAAATCAGCTAATCTATACGTTTTTGCGTGAAAATATCAAGCGGAATTTTTGCCCAAGAGACTCAAAGCAAGACGTTTACTCCCGGAGCCTCACCACAGTCACACCGCGGCCCCCCTCGGAATGGGGGGCATCCTCAAACCGGTCTACATGGGGGTGGCCGCTCAACAATTCGGCAATGGCGTGCCGGAGCGCGCCGGTTCCTGTCCCATGGACGATTCGAATCGGGTTGATTTGAGCCAAGAAAGCATCGTCCAGGAACTTGTCGACCATATCTACGGCCTCATCCACCCTCCGGCCGACCAGGTTAATTTCGTTTTTGTCGAGCTGCTTGGATAGGACCGAGAGATGAACTCCTGGCGGCAGCCTCATGGCCGCCTTTTGGATCACTTCGAGATCGGCCAACGGTCTCCGAAGTTTAATGCTTCCAACCAAAACCTCAGCTTCGTCCGCTCTCATCGATATGACCGTCCCAGTCACCGCCAGTGAGACGACACGCACAACCTGCCCGGCATTAATTGGAGGGACGCTCGGTGCGGGCTCAGGGCGGATTATGGGTTGAATTTTCTCTTTTTCTCTCCCAATTTCCCTCGTCGCTTGTGCCTTCACATTCGCCAGCTTCTTCTGATATTTCTTTACCGAGTCGTCTCGCACCGACTCCAGTTCCTTCGACGCCCGATCCGACATATCTCGAACAATGCGTTCCAACTTCGTTTCCACTCGTGCGATCTCGTCTTTATGTTGTGTCCGGATCTGCTCCAATTCTTTCTGCTTCCAGACCTCGAAATCCCGTCTCTGGTTTTCAAGTCGAACCTTCTCACCCTCGAGGTCCGAAACGCGGCGTCTGAGTTCCTCAACGTAGTGGGCCGCCTCGGCATCCGCCATACCTAGCAATCCAGCTGCCTTGGCGAGCACGAACTCCATCGCGGCGTTTGCCACGCCGCTCGTGGTCTCAGCGTAAAGTTTCAGCCGGTTGTAGTGGGTTGTCGCGACCGTCAAAGCGCCGATTTCCCGGAACTGTTCGAGAACTGCACGGGCGAGCGCCGCGCCTTCGCCGGGCTCGGTGCTGCCCCCGATTTCATCCAGAAGAATAAGAGAACGAGCTGTTGCCGATTCGAGCATGGACTTGATTGCCAGCACATGCGCCGAGAACGTGCTGAGGTGGTTGGTGATCGATTGTTGGTCACCGATATCGGCAAGCACCCGATCGAAAATAGGCAGCGCCGATTCCTCGGCCGGAACGGGAATCCCCGACTGCGCCATCAGTGCGAGCAACCCGATCGTCTTAAGCACCACTGTTTTGCCGCCCGCATTGGGCCCACTGATCACCAGGATTTGCCGGCTGGAATCCATATCCAAAGAAATCGGGGCAGTCTGCCCGTTTTCCCGGCGAAGGTTGTCTTCCAACAAGGGATGCCGCGCTTTGATCAGGCTGAGAAGCGCACCGCGCGAAAGGGAAGGACGCACGCAATTGAAGTCGCGTCCAAACCGTGCTTTGGCGAAAACGACCTCAATATAGGCAGAAAGCGAGCGCGCAAACTCGATTTGGCCCAGGCTGGCCTGAATCAAATCGGTCAATTCGGCAAGAATGCGTGCGGTTTCGTATCGTTCTTCCTCCTGTAACCGAACAAGCTCGTTGTTCATTTCGAGCACTGCCAGGGGCTCCATGAAAACCGTCGCGCCACTCGAGGACGTGCCGTGAATGATGCCGTCGATACCCCGCTTCTGTTCCGTGCGGATGGGAATGACGAATCGGCCATTGCGAATAG
>QHXC01000381.1 GCA_003222815.1 Acidobacteriota bacterium
GGAAATCCCGCGGGCGATCAGCAGGCTGATGGACCAGCAGCGGCAGCTTGAAAATGAACTCGAAACCTTGAAACGGAAAATGGCCCATTCCCAGTTGGGAAACCTGGTCGACAAGCCGAACAACGTCAAAGGCGTGGCCGTCATATCGCGAAAAGTAGAGGGTGTCGATGCGTCGATGCTCCGCGAACTGGCTGAAAATGCGGGCTCAAAAATTGGTTCCGGAGTTATTGTCCTCGGACTAGCATCCAATGGAAGGGCTTCGCTCGTGGCCGTGGTTTCTGAGGACCTTCAGAAACGGCTCCATGCCGGAAAGATCATTAAGAAGGTGGCCGAGTTGGTCGGCGGTAGCGGTGGAGGGCGTCCTGACTTTGCTCAAGCGGGCGGAAAAGATTCCGAAAAGCTGGAACATGCTTTACAAGCTGTGTACAATATCGTGGCTGAGTTTCTCGGTTAGACCACTTCACATTGTAGCTGTAGTGCAAAGGCTGTCGTTGAGGTTGCTGAGTGGGGTGGTTCTCCTGATGGTTGTGACAAGTTCGTCTTTCGCTGAGGAAAAGATTCAGGCGTTTGTGAGTCCGAGCGGCAAGATCATTTTTACGAATCTGGTCAACAACACGCCTTCTCCGGTCGCTCCTGTGATTGCCGGAGGAACTGACGTTCTGGCCACGGACATGCCAGTGCCTCTCAAGACGCTCGTAGACACGATCGCTCAAACTCACGGAGTCGATCCGGCTCTGGTACGGGCAGTGATGAAGACCGAATCGAACTTCAATCGCTGGGCTGTCTCCAAAAAGGGTGCCTTGGGCCTGATGCAGTTGATCCCGGAAACCGGCAGACGATTTGGAGTGCGGGACTTCTTTGATCCTCAGCAGAACGTGGACGGTGGTGTGCGGTATTTGAGGTTCCTGCTAGAAAAGTTCAACGGAAACCTTGATCTTTCGCTGGCTGCATACAACGCCGGTGAGAACCTTGTTGGAAAATTGGGACGCATTCCTCCGATTGCCGAAACCGCCAATTACGTTCGAAGAGTCCGTGCTATTTACAAAACGAAAGCAGCACCTGTAGTTCTGGCGCCGGCAATCGCAAGTCCGACGCCATCCGAATCCGTGAAAGATGAACCGCCTCAGATTTTCCGAAGCCGCGATGAGCGAGGCGTGGTGCACTTCTCGAATATCGAGCCTCCGAACTGATGAAAGTCGACGCAGTTTTACTCGCTGCGCTCCTAATTGCTTCGTCCCCAACCACCGAGACGTCGGCGCAGGTTTCGTCTCTTCTTCAGAAGGCTCGCGAGGCATATCAGTCGGCCGAGACACTCGGGGCTGAACTCAACAAAAAACCGGAGACCGAACGACCCCGCTCCGCTTATCTAAAGGTGATCCATGCGTATGAGCGTGTTTACCTGATCACGCCTCGTACCGGATTCGCAGACAACGCCTTGATGGCCGTTGCCCGCCTTTATGAGGAGATCAATGACAAGCCTGCCGCCATTCGCACGCTAACTTTTCTGATTCGTGAATATCCGGAAACGCCGTTCAAAGAATCTGCCGAAAAGGATCTGGCTCGGCTTCAGGGTGCGGCGGAACGGAAGACAGGCGCGGTCGAGAATATTCGGTATTGGGATGCCCCAAACTCGGTTCGAGTGGTGGTTGATCTGACCGGCCAAATCACTTTCAATCAGGGCGCGTTAAAATCTCCGGACCGGGTCTTCATCGACATTTCACCGTCGCGTTTGAACTCGATGCTGGTTGGAAAACAGTGGCCCGTCAAAACCGCCCTGCTGGAGCAGATTCGTGTCGGACAGTATGATCCCACGACCGTCCGGGTTGTGCTCGATGTTGGCACGGTTGGCCGGGTCACGAGTCTGGTGTTGCGGGATCCGGATCGGCTAATAATCGACATTCTCGGCAAGGAAACGACGGCAGTGTCTCAGTCTCAGCCGGTAGCGCCAGTAATCTCAAGCGAACCTGTACTTGCCGCCGCGTCTCGCGTTGCGGCTGAATCGCCGAACCTGGCGAATCCGCCAAGCGCTATAGGAGGAACAACCGCAGCCAAGCCGTCAGGCCCCGCTCTTCCCGTGCCACCGGAAAACAGACCGGCTGATAGGGAAAACAAGACGATTACACCTGCGAAGGCGCCAAATGCCGGAAGCCGGTCGCTGATCCGAAGCCTTGGCTTAAAACTCTCCCGTGTTGTCATTGATGCCGGACACGGAGGCCACGATATCGGCAGTGTCGGACCAAATGGATTCACCGAAAAGGAACTGGTGCTGGATGTTTCTGTGCGGCTCAAGCAATTGATAGAGACGGAACTGGGAGCGGAGGTCGTCATGACTCGCAGTGACGACAGTTTTGTCCCTTTGGAAACGCGCACCGCTATGGCAAACGAGCAGGAGTCGGACCTATTCATTTCGATTCATGTTAATTCCAGCCGTGTTCGTTCGGTGCGCGGAGTGGAAACTTTCTTTTTGAACTTCACTTCATCGCGTGAAGCGCTAGAAACTGCTTCTCGTGAAAACGCGGCTTCGGAACGCTCCGTCCACGAGTTGCAGGATCTCGTCAAGAGGATCATGTTAAGGGACAAAGTGGAGGAATCCCGCGAACTCGCGCAGCATATCCAGCACTCCATGGCGGCACGCAAGGGTGCAGGCATAGATCGCGGGGTAAAACAGGCGCCTTTCGTGGTGCTGATCGGCGCGAATGTTCCTTCGGTCCTAGCGGAAATCTGCTTCATTAGCAATCCACAGGAAGAGCGCCTCATCAAGAACCCTCAAAATCGCCAGGCAATTGCCGAGTCTCTCTTCGAAGGTGTAAGATCGTATTCGGAGTCTCTAAGTCGTCTAAAAACGCCCAAATCACTGGACAAAGGCCAGGATAAAGGCAGCGGCTTGAATTGACTCAGCAACAGTGCAACTTCTGGATTGTCCACGCTCAAAAAATGAGATGACCAAACATTGGTTCTGTGGCCTGCTGTTCACACTGATCTTGACAGCAGCTCTGCAGGGCCAGTCGCGGGAGTCTGTCCTTAAAGGTGTTGCACAAAATTCCAGTTGGTCCCCTGTTGACAAGCCCAGCGAATACGACGAAAAAAATATTAGGGAACTCGCGGGAAATCGTGCTACTGCGATCATCCATTATGGCCTGGTAGGCGCAACCACGCAGAATTGGCATGGTCCCGATGGAACCGTGCGCGTGACGTTGTATCAGATGGTGGACGCAAGCGCTGCATACGGCCTCTTCACATTAGATCGCAATATCAATCAACCGGGTTTTACGGCTCTGCCGCTGGGTTCTGAAGGCTTTCGCGTCTCGAACCGCGCATTTTTCTGGCAATCGAATTACGTGGTCAAGCTTGAAGGCAGCGTATCTGCGACGGACAATCTGGCGCGACTCATCTCCGAAAACATTTTCGGCCGATCGCGAAAGCCCCCGGTGTCCAGCCATCTTCCCCCGCAGAATCTTGTGCAAGGGTCGGAGAAGTACGTGCTCGACGAAACCGGCCTCGGTCCAGAATTGGGTCTTGATCAACGGCTGCTGGGGTTTGAAGACAGCGTCGAGGTCGCAGTTGCAGACTATCTTGTTCGCGGCAAGTCCGCACACCTCGTGCTTCTGCTCTATCCAACGCAACAGGTCGCCAAAAAATACACTGTCCGCTGGGAAGCAACTGCTTCAATCGATCCTGCGCTTCAAAAACGTGTCGGTCCGCTCGTCGCGTTGGTTCGTGGATCGCGTGATCCTGACGTTGCGGGAACAATTCTGGACGCAGTGAATTATGAATCGCAGGTGACGTGGAATGAACCACGACCTGATATTTCTTTCCGCGATATGATCCTAACGATCTTTGGTTTCATTGGGATCGCGTTGCTCTTCACGGTGGTCGCTGGATTGAGTTTTGGTGGCTTTCGGATTTTCGTAAAGGCACGTTATCCGGACCGAATTTTCGATCGTGCGGAAGACATGGAAATTATACAACTCAAACTAGCACAAGGAGTTATCCATAAGGAGTTGCCGGAGTAAAAGCGCGCCATTCCAGACAGGGGCAGTTAACCATAATCGCTTGAACGCTTTGAAAAGCCCTAAAATTAATTCGTTGACAAGCCCTGACCCCCTATTTAAATTTAGTGGCATTGGAGCTTCTAACCTCGTTGCTGGCGAGGTTTTTCGATCCTTTTTCTCTTTACAACTATTGCTCACCCGACAAGGGTGAGCATTTTTTTGCCGGCGTAGCTCAGTTGGTAGAGCAGCTGATTCGTAATCAGCAGGTCAGCGGTTCAAGTCCGCTCGCCGGCTTCAAATTCTGCAACTTACAGAGTTCGGGATTTCTCGGGATTTCTCCGGATTGCCGCGGAAGATCCTCCACCTTCACCATGCTATAGTTTTGCGGAACCCGGCAAGGGAGGAGCAATGCGGCGCACATCCCGTCATTGTGTTCTTTTTGTTTTCCTTGTGGTGCTTGGACTGGGGCCTTGGTCCAATGCACAAACTGGAACAATTACAGGAACTGTTAGGGACCCGGCCGGCGCCGTTTTGCCGGGCGTGACGATCACAGTAACGAATACGGGGACAAACGCGGTCCGCACCTTCGTCACGGATGAGCGGGGCGACTACAACGTGGTGCTGTTGCTGGTTGGAATCTATCGCATCCAGGCCGAGCTTGCAGGATTCAAGACTGTAGTTGCGGAGAATATCCAACTAAGCGTGAATGACCGGCTGCGTATCGACTTGTCCCTGGCCATCGGCGAGATTGCCGAGAAACTCATCGTTACAGAGGCCGCACCACTGGTTCAATCGGAGAGTTCCTCGGTGGGAAATCTCATCGACAACCAGAAGGTCGTGGAGCTTCCCCTCAACGGAAGACAATTTGAATCGCTATCCCAATTGGTTCCCGGATCGGTATCGGCCGCACCGGGTTCCGCGCTCAGGTTTCGGGGCGGCTTCAACGCTGCAGGGGCGAGGGAAACAGCAAACAGCAACACTCTCGATGGTCTGGATAACAACGATCCGGCAATCAACAATTTCACCTTGCGCCCCATAGTTGATGCCATTCAGGAAATCAAGGTCCTGACCAGCACGTATTCGGCAGAATTTGGACGGGGTGGTGGCGCCCAGGTGACGGTCAGTACGAAGTCCGGGACGAATGAATTGCATGGCGCCGTGTGGGAGTTTCTGCGCAACGATAAGCTGGACGCGAGAGATTTCTTCAATAGGAAGGAAGACGGCCCGAAGCCGCCGCTTCGCCGCAATCAGTTCGGAGGAACAGTCGGAGGTCCGATCGTCCGCGACCGGACATTCTTCTTCATCGCTTATGAGGGTATTCGCCGCAGGCAACAGTTCACGAGTCTTCAACAGGTGCCGACCGAGGCGTTCCGGAAGGGAGATTTCTCGGCCCTTGCTGTGACGACACCGCTGCGTGATCCTGAGAATCCATTTAGTCCACCATTTCCCGGCAACATCATTCCACAAAACCGCATTCATCCAATCGCCCGGAAAATTCTAGAGAGAGGATCATTCCCGTTGCCAACGCCGGGCCTGGCATTTCCGAACAATTTTCTTGCAATAAATCCTTACCCCAATGATGTGAACCAGTACAACGGTCGTATCGATCATCGGATCAGTGGCTCCAACACGTTGTTCGGACGGTACGGATTCACCAAGGATGCTTTGGGAACGCCATGCGCTGGTAATGGACAGACAGCGTGCGTGCCTGGTTATCCGCACGACGATATAACGCGGGCGCACTCACTGTCTTTGGTGGATACCCACGTCTTTTCGCCAAAGCTCATCACGGAAATACGGGCGGGATTCAACCGTCAATTGCAATCAAGAATTGCGCTGGCGTCTGGTGAGCATGACATCTCGTCGCAGCTGGGCATTCCCGCCTCGCATGACCCCAAGAACTTCGGCCACCCGATGATCGTGATCACAGGCTTCAGCACGATCGGGGACCGGGGCTATCAGAACCGGGCGGGCACGACGGTCCAGGTTGCGGGCAGCTTGAACTACACGGCTGGGTCGCACACGATCCGAACCGGTGTGGACTTGAGAAGGATCATGTTTTATGCCGGTTCAAACACGCGAGAGACCCTCCGCTTCAGCGGTACCTGGACGGGTAACGCCTTCGGCGATTTTCTGCTCGGCCTTCCGAGCCAGACCACGCGAGATCCCGCCGACAGTTTCCAGTATCATATCGCCCGTTCGTCTAACTGGTTCGTTCAAGATGATTATATTGTCTCGAACCGCCTGACCTTGAACATGGGACTGCGCTACGAGTACAACACACCCGATATCGAAAAGCAGGATCGATTAGCACAACTCAACGTCGTGACATTCAGGTATGAGCTGGCCGGGGAAAACGGGGCATCACGAGCGCTTTACGAGGCGGACAAAAACAACTTCGGACCGCGTTTTGGCTTTGCGTTCAGACCCGATCGGACAAGCAGGACTGTCGTTCGTGGGGGGTATGGGATCTTTTACGACCTCGCCGTCGTCGGTAACAATCTGTTCTTTGTTCGAACCGGGCCACCGTTTCAGCAGCCGGAAACGTTTGATGCGAGTACTTCGCCCAGTGGTCTGACGCTTTCCGATCCATTCCCATCGGCTCGCCTGACCTCTTCTCCAATTTTCGACTCGCCTGCAATACAACCAGATTTCCGTGATGCCTATATTCAGCAATGGAACCTCGGGTATCAGCGGCAGCTTCCACAAAACGTGCTATTCGAGGCGAGTTACGTCGGAAGTAAGGGGACACGGCTCATCAAAACAGTCGACATCAACCAGGCATTCCCTTTTCCCGGACTCACCCAACCTCCCGTCCAGCCCCGGAGGCCCTTACCGGACTATGGGGCGGTCAACGTTCTCCAGAGTTCGGGCAGCTCGATTTACCACGGATTGTTAAGCCGAATCCAGCGCCGCTTCTCGAACGGATTGTCGTTTCTTGCGTCCTATACCTACAGTCACTCGATAGACGACTCCAGCGGAGGCAATGTCGCTCAGGACGCCAGAAATCTGAAAGCCGACCGCGGCAGTGCCGACTTCGACGTCCGCCAGCGGTTGGTCGTTAGCTACGTCTACGAACTGCCGTTTGGCCGCGGCAAGGGGATCGGAAACGGATGGTCCAGTGTTCTCAACACCGTCTTCGGCGGATGGGAAGTTTCGGGTATCACCGCCTTCCAGTCCGGCCGGCCGATTTTTGTCCAGCTCAGCCCATCGAATCAGAATAGCAATACAGGATCCACCCGCGATCGGCCCAACGTCGGTTTCTACGACGACACGGGAGTTCTCCAACCGGGAGCCGCCGCCGTCATCAAGGACCGCACCGACAAGACCATCTATCTGGACCGCAATGCTTTCTCAGTCCCTCCTCGTGGAACCTTTGGGAATGCGCCACGCAACTACTTCGATGGCCCGGGGACCAATAATTGGGATTTGATGCTAGGGAAGAATTTCCGGTACGAGGGTGTACATGTCCAGTTCCGCACTGAGTTCTTCAATGCGCTCAATCACCCGCTACTCAATCAGCCGAATCGCAATCCGGACAGCAAGTCATTCGGCACGATCACGAGTACGCTGATGGACAATCGCGAAATTCAGTTCGGACTCAAGATTACGTACTAGTGCACTGTAACTAGAAACAGTCACACTCTCTCACAGTTCGCGGCTTCCGTCTCCAGCAGCTGCAACTTCGCGCCAACGTGAGATGCTCGCCTGTTGGGATATTCCGTCACATTGCCCGCATCCGAAAGTGAAAAGCTCTGTATGGCGCGCTCCTTGGAAAAAATCAGCTTGCCTTCCGAGGCGTTCAGGTCGATTTTGATCACATCACCCAAGCCAATCTGGCCGGTCGCGATCAAGTTAGATAAGGGATAGACAAGGTGCCGTTCGATGGCACGCTTGAGATGACGCGCACCGTACTTCAGATCCGTTCCTTCGCGAAGGAGGAACTCTTTCGCCGCGGTTGTGCACCTGAAGATGAACTGCTTCTCCGACTGCGACGACATGATCCTGTTCTGAACGTCGTTCAATTCGATGTCCAGCACTTGTCGCAGGTGCTGTTGGTTCAAGGTGTGGAACACGACGACCTTATCGATTCGGTTCATAAACTCGGGCGAAAACTTGCGCTTCGCGACGTCAAGAGCCGTGTGATACATCTTGCGATCGATATCTTCAAGGTTCGCCTCGTCCTGCCGGACGCCGGACGTGAACCCAATTCCTCCGGACAACATCTCACTCATTTCGACGGCACCGAGGTTCGACGTCATAAACACAACACATCGGGAGAGGTCCACTTTGCGATTGTCCCCGAGCGTTAAGGTGGCCTTGTCAAGAATACCTAACAAAAGCTGCCAGAGAGCGTCGTTTGCTTTTTCGATTTCATCGAACAGCAGAAAGCTCATCTTGACGCGGTCGGTTTGATACTGGTCGAGGGCCTCCTGAGTCAGCAACGGTGGAGTCTCACGATGGCCAAGGTAACCCGGAGGTGAACCGATAAGCTTCGCGATTTCATGACTGTGTTGGAACTCGGCGCAATCGATCTTGATGAATGCCCGTGGGTTGCCGAACAAGATTTCAGCCGAAGCTTCGACCACTCGTGTTTTGCCGGAACCGGTCGGACCCAGAAACAGCAGGTTACCCACTGGACGGCCAGGTGTAGCCATACCCGCCAGGTAGATCTGGTACATGTTCACAATTCTGCGAACTGCGCGTTCCTGGCCCACGATTTTTCCTAGCAGCCGGCGTTCAAAGTCCAGGACTTCAGTACTTCGCATTTCCGGATCGAGGAGTACCTCTTCTGAAACGTATGGTTTGACCATTGCCTTGTACCTCTTTTCGGTCCTTACTGGACCCTCTCGGAACAGCCACTGAATCCGGCCCTGCCTTCTTGCTGCAACTCGTCTACCATTGGAAACGCTCCAAGACCCTGGTAGCCGGCCTACCCGGCGCTTCTTCAGTGATTTGACGGCGGTTCAATATTTTCGGTGGAACTGCCGTTCCCCTAATCGTTGCCCTGTTGTTTTTATCGGCAATCCCACCGCGGTGCTTTAGTGGCTGCCGTGGTACCACTCGTGGGAAAGAGACGTTCGACTGCTCTAACTGCTATCGACGTATTGGCGGCAAGTTTCTAATGGGAAAGGGCTTCTTGAATAGTGCGGCGGTAAAGGTCTTCGTACTGTAGCACGATCTTACTAGCACAAAAGTCCCGTCTGGCCCGATCTCGCGCGGCTTGACCCAGGTCGGACCGTAGTTGCGGGTTATCGAGAATGGCCAGGCAACCTTCAGCCATCGACGAAACATCACCAACGTCATACAGAAAACCATCCACGCCATGTCTGACGACTTCCGGAACCCCTCCGACTCTGGTGGCAATCACGGGCACCTCGCACGCCATGGCTTCCAACGCCACCAGCCCGAATGACTCAAGGTCACTGGGAAGCAAGAGAATGTCGGAGATGGAGAGGAGTTGACTCATATCGCTTTGCTTCCCCACAAACAAAACCTCACCGGCAACACCATGTGTATTGGCAAGCCACTCCGCCTTCGGCCTGTCTGGCCCATCGCCCACCATTAGAAGCCGTGCTTTTCTTTTTTGGCGCACCAGGGAAAAAATTGCAATGACGTCTTCGATTCGTTTGACCGGACGAAAATTGGAGATGTGGATTAGAATCCCTTCATCTTCGTTCGCAAATTTGCTGCGAATACTCTTGTCTTTAGCCGGGCCATACGTATTGCAATCGACGAAATTGGGTACTACCGTAACCGGGCGCCGGATTTGAAATTCGTCAATGGTCCTCCTCCGAAGGTATTCAGACACCGCCGTTACTGCATCACTCTGTTCAATGCCGAACCGAGTAATCGGAAGATACGACCGGTCATTTCCGACCAACGTAATGTCGGTGCCATGCAATGTTGTCACAAACGGCACCACGCGATCGCTCAGCATCATCTTCGCCAGATACGCGCTGATGGAATGCGGAATGGCATAGTGCACATGCAGGATATCCAAATCGTATCGGGTCATCACTTCGGCCATCTTGGTGGCAAGTACCAGGTCGTACGGCGGGTACTCGAATAATGGATACGTCAGGACCTCGACCTCATGAAAGTAGATGCGGTCGTTCATTGTGAGACGAATGGGAAGAGCGTAGCTGATGAAGTGAACATCGTGACCGCGCACCGCGAGCTCTTTACCCAGCTCTGTCGCGACCACCCCGCTTCCTCCGTAAGTTGGATAGCACGTGATCCCAATCTTCATATCTCAACAACCTGATGCTCGCAGGAATCCAAACTCAGTGACTCTTCCAGGCGTCCCACAAAGTCCAATCCGTACCGCGCCAGGAATGACGTGACGTTAGTGACTCGTTCCTGAAACTTCTTTTCCGGAAAAATCGAGTTCACGATGGTTTCCAGGTGCCTCTCGAGCGTCTCGTCGCGCCGGGCTTCTGCATTTATGAATCTGGTGCGGAGTGCTTCGACCTGATGCAGTACCTTCTGACGCGAGGTGTCCAGAGCGCCCGCCAGTGTTGGATCAACAGCATTCAAAACCGGCCGGAGAGATTCCAACTCTAGGGTTACCCGGTCTCGCACCTGCTCGAATAATTCCACGCCTTGGACGCTAGCCACTGCTTTTCGTTTCATGAAGTCGCGTCCGCGAAACACGTCCATAAATTCCATGCCGTATTTCTTCAGTGCGCGCGCGACACGCGCCTCCACCACCGTTGCGCTGATACGCGGAAACACCGGTGGAACCGGCCGCCGCAAGCACTCATAAACCGCACCAGCCTGGGCAAAATACGCGATCTCCGCCGGGCCGCCCACATAAGCCACGGTCGGGAATATGGCATCTTGAACAGCCGGCCGAAGCAGGACGTTCGGACTCAACGGCGTTTCGGCGCCGATTTCTTCGGGCCGCAATGGCTGTCGCGACTTGCCACGATAAGCAAACATCCCAGTGAAATTGCTGTCTACCTTCACTTGCTCATGGTAACCCGCCTCAGAAAGCGCGCGGCTTCGCGCCAACACTGCCGAACGAATTTCAGCATTCTGGCGCACGGCTTGTGTGAGTGTTGGAGCCGCAAATTGCCTCAACTCAGGATGGAGCGGATTGGCGAGCATGAGGCCAGTACCCCGGAACAATCTGGCCATCATGCGAGCAAAAGCATCTACGGGTGAAGTCCCGGCTTTGTACGACGATTCCAGCAGATCGCGTAATTGAAGTTGAAATTCGGACTCCGGCAAACTGGACAGACACTTCGAAATTGCACCGGCCATGTCGTCGCGAAAGCTCAGCCAACCAACAGGCGTCGATTCTCCGTTCGATAGGTCCACATAGAGCTTCTGCAAGGCGGCCTCACGGTCCAATATCGCCGCCCAGCGGATTTCCTCGTGGTCGTGATCTTCTGCGGCAACCCAGAAAACCGGAACGGCCGGAACCCCCGCCCGGTCGAGAGCAGAACTTTTGTTGTTCGGCCAAAGCCGCGCACAGCCTTTCACGGTGCGTCCGTTCGAGCGCAGGCTTCTGCTTCGCAAATGCAATGATCGAGTCCAAAGAGTAATTCTGGGGATAGAAACTCCGGACACGATTCCAGTCACTGACGTAATCGAGGAAGAGCGCCGACAGGGACGGCAAGCTTCCGAAGGGAATTCGCATCATGAAAGTTCGGCTAACTCGCTGTTCATCCTTCGGAAGATCTGCTCGAGATTTTCCCGCTGCGCCTGCTTCAGCGGAAGCAAAGGCCGCCGCGGCAGACCTGGTTGAAATCCTTCCAGCTCCATCGCGCCCTTCAGTCCCGCAATGCCGAGTTTCTCAGTAACGGCGCCGGCCGCAGGCGCGATGATGCGTTGAATAATGTCGGCTGTCTTATGATCTCCGGTGACGACTGCCCGATACAAGGCCATCATCGCTTTTGGCGCGGCGCATGCCAGAGCCACGATGCCTCCGCGCGCGCCCACGACCATGCTGGGAAAAAGCGTGGGCGCGGCACCAGCCAATACGGAAAACTTCCTCGGATCGGTATTCCACACGACTTCCGAAATCAACTTCACATTCCCAGAACTGTCTTTCATACCTCGCAAATTCGGATGCTTCGCGAGTTCAATTACCAAAGAGGAATCCAAAGAAATGCCCGTGAAGGCGGGAACGTTGTAAATGACAACCGGAACGGGCGAAGCCTCCGCGACCGCCGTATAGTGCGAGAAGTAGACATCGAACGTCATCTGGTTTTTGAAATAGAAGGGATTTTTCACCAGAACAGCATCCACTCCACGATCCGCGGCTTCTTTCGTGAGCTCTATGGTGGCTTGCGTGGATTCCACGCCTGTACCGGCCAGGAGCATCACGGAAGAAGGTAAGCGCTTCCGCGCCGTTTCGATCAGCTTCAGCTTCTCCGAGTGTTCCAGATAAACCGATTCGCCATTTGAACCGATGACCAGATACCCCTCAACTCCGGCTTCCAGGTACCTGTCCATATTTCGTTCAAAATAGTCATACCGAATGCCGCCGGTCTCATCGAACGGCGTGACCAATGGGGGAATAATACCTTTTAGATCGAACAATGTCCTTTACTCCATCCTCTCTAAAAATGTTGCCAGTCCTGGAAGATTGTCTTCGAGACCGCTGAGTTCAGGCAAGCTTTTAAACTCAAAAACCCTAGAATGCAGGCCCGACGCGGCGCCTCGAATCGCTCGATAATGGCTCAGCAATCGCAGAAAAGGATAGTAGAAAAAAACGTTCGGACCTGGAATGGGCGCAAGGACCGGGGTAAAAACAAGAACGACTGCGCTCAGGACAAGATCGACAGAAAACCAGAAGATATGTTTAGCGCGCTGGCGCTTTAGGAAGCTCTCGTAATCTCGGGCAATCTGGCTCCCAGGCCGGATTCGGATGAAATGAATTACAAATCGATCGACGCTGGCCATCGACTTCAGAATTCTCTCACCAGGATCGATGCGATCCTCCAGGCGAAGGTAGTAGCCGTGGCCCGCATGTAATATTCCTCCAATCCATGCCACGAAACGATTGGGATGCCGCACGAACCACTCGATAAACTGCTGAACACGGTCGCCAGATTCGGATTCCAACACCTGGACGGCCTCAGGAGAGCTGAACAGGACGTATCGATTGCTTCGCGTTGGAATGAAGTATAGGTCCAGTGGCTTCAAGACTCTCCTAAAGCCCACCCCCGAACACGATGGCACGGGGCACACGAATCCGCCCTCTGGAACAGAACGGGTGGCTGCACCATCGCGATCTCAAAAGCAGCATAACTGATTAATCCATTCACGAACCCGGGCTTGAATATCCGCTGCAGACAGCAGGTCGCTAACGACGGCTATCGAGTGCGGTCCGGCAGCAAGCACCTCGGCGGCATTTTCCAACCGGATCCCACCAATCGCGACCACGGGTTTCTGAACCGCTTTGCATATCGTTGCCAGTTTTTCTAGGCCAACCACAGGCTCTGCATTCAATTTTGTAGACGTCGGAAAGATTGGGCCGACAGCAATGTAGTCCGCCGGCAGTTTGCTGGCGGCCAATGCTTGCTCAAGATTGTGTGTCGAGAACCCAATGATCTGGTCCGGTCCAAGAATGCGCCGGGCCTCAACCACTCCGATGTCGCTTTGGCCGAGATGCACACCCGCCGCACCCGTAATTCGAGCCACATCCACACGGTCGTTCACAATGACGCTTGCATCGGCCGGAGCCCTTTTGAGAATGCTTTCCACCTGGTTGAAAAGCGAGCGAGCGCTGGCTTTCTTATTTCGGACCTGGACAAGCCGGGCGCCGCCATCAAACAGGGCCTGCGCCAGACGGACAGGATCACCGAAGGACGCGTCCGAGATCGCGTACAGACGCCGGAGGGAAGTCATGCCATCTCGACAGCGCGGGCGCGGGGCTCTTGCAATTGTTCCAGAAAATTCGTGTGAATGTCGCCCTTCCTGAAGTCGGGCCGGCGAAGAATCTGCCGATGGAGCGGAATTGTGCTCTTAACGCCCTCTAAAACGAACATGTCCAATGCCCGCTCCATCCGCCGGATCGCCTCATCACGCGTGGATCCGTGAGCGATGAGCTTGGCTATGAGGGAATCGTAATATGGAGGTACGACGTACTCGGCATAAGCGGCCGTATCGATGCGCACGCCAGGACCGCCTGGGGAGTGCCATGAAATGATTTTGCCTGGCGACGGCTTGTGTGTGACGGGATCCTCGGCATTGATGCGGCACTCGATCGCGTGACCACGAAACTGAATGTCGCTCTGGCGGTGATGGAGTCTTTCGCCTGCAGCAATCAGGATTTGCTCGCGAATTAAATCGATGCCGGTCAGAAGCTCAGTCACCGGATGCTCAACCTGAATGCGGGTATTCATTTCCATGAAATAGAACTGTCTTCTTTCGTCAACGAGAAACTCAAGAGTCCCGACATTCGAATAACCGACTTCCCCGATCGCTTGCACGACGCGGCTCCCCACTTCCTCACGAAGTTCAGGAGTCATCATGACGGAGGGGGCTTCCTCGATGAGCTTCTGATGGCGACGCTGGATGGAGCACTCCCTTTCTCCAAGATGGATCGCGTTTCCAAACTCGTCAGCGATTATTTGAAACTCAATGTGCCGCGCCCTCTCGATGAACTTTTCCAGGTAGCAATGTGGCGCGCCAAACGCGCTGAGGGCTTCCGCCTGGGCCGTTTTCAGAGCGGAGAGCAACTCGCTGCGGCTTCTAACGACGCGCATGCCTCGCCCGCCTCCGCCGGCAGTTTGCTGGCGGCCAATGCTTGCTCAAGATTGTGTGTCGAGAACCCAATGATCTGGTCCGGTCCAAGAATGCGCCGGGCCTCAACTACTCCGATGTCGCTTTGGCCGAGATGCACACCCGCCGCACCCGTAATTCGAGCCACATCCACACGGTCGTTCACAATGACGCTTGCATCGGCCGGAGCCCTTTTGAGAATGCTTTCCACCTGGTTGAAAAGCGAGCGAGCGCTGGCTTTCTTATTTC
>QHXC01000382.1 GCA_003222815.1 Acidobacteriota bacterium
TGGAATTTCGATCACGGGCCTTTCCTTCAAGAAGAGCTGTCCCTTCGGCGTCACGTAGATTGATGGTCGGAAACCCGATTCCTGCGCGATGTAATTCTCCGCGATCAGGTAATCGATCATTTCGGTGACGGACCTGATCGTATACGAGGAGAGCAAGCCGTAGGTCGAAAGCGACCGGTAGTCCCTTATCGAGGAATCCTCAGATCCAGCAAGAATTTTCGCCACCTTTTCCCTGCCCAGCTCCTGGTGAACACGCAAAATACACGAAAGGATCTTCAAGGCGATTGTCGTCCCGGACTCTGAAAGTGCGGAAGACGTTCGGGCAGGTGGGGCAACGGGCGGCGCGGCCTGTTTTGCGGCGACGGTTGCGGCTGCCGCGCAAGAATATTTATGCGGATTGCAGCGACTGCAGTTTCCGCAGTCACGATTGCGCGTCCACTCGCCGAAATAGCTGAGAATGAAACTGCGATAACAATGTTTACGAAACCGGCTGGCATAGTTCAACATGACCGCGAACTTCTTGTATTCAAATTGCCGCCGGGTTTCGAGTTCCGCAAAATTGACGCCGCGCAACATGGTATCGTTCGGCTTGAGAATGCGCACGCCGCGGCCAGCTTGAGTCTGGATCTTCTCGACGTACCCGAAACGCTGAAGCAGCGCGATCGAGGCGTGGAATCGATGGTCGTTGGTTCCGGATAACTTGCGCCATGCATCTCCGACGATCGCCGGCTGGCCCGAGCGGCACAGCTTTCCGAAGACGTACTTCAGAATTTCCGCTGGAGGATGGCTCGAGTCGATAAAGAATTCAGGAATCCATTTATCAGCGTAGTTGAAGAGCAAAAGGCAGCGGGCGGGCTCACCATCGCGGCCCGCGCGGCCGATTTCCTGGTAATAGGCTTCCACCGAGTCGGGAATATCGGCATGAACGACGAACCGCACCTGACTACGGTCAATCCCCATACCGAACGCGTTGGTGGCAACAATGACGCACTCCGATGCATTCATGAATCGCTCCTGCACGGACTTGCGATCGGCGGCCAAAAGACCCGCATGGTATGCCGCGCTTTGCACACCTGCGCGACGAAGGCTGCTGTAAATTTCGTCCACATTCTTGCGGGTCCCGGCATAGACGATTCCTAAGGGCGCCCATCGCGCAAGTTCGATGATTGCGCGAATCTTCTCGGCCGAAGTGCCCACTTCACGAACTTCGAGGTACAGGTTTGCACGGTCAAATCCGCTGACAATCTGCGGCGCCTGTTCGATACCGAGTTGAGTGAGAATATCGCGCCGTACGGCAGGGGTGGCGGTTGCCGTCAGCGCCAGGATGGGTGGGGATTGAAGTTCCCGGACAACGGCGCGCAATCTCAAATAGTCTGGACGAAAATCGTGTCCCCAAAGCGAAATGCAATGTGCTTCGTCGACGGCAAACAAGCTGACTTTCGTTTGTGACAGACCCGCGCGAAACTCATCGTTCTGGAAACGCTCCGGCGCAACGTATAGCAGCTTGATTCTGCCGGCAATGGCCTGTTCCAGCCTGCTCTTTTGCTGCTCACGTGCCACGCTACTATTGATACACGTGGCGGGCAATCCCAGATACGTCAACTGATCAACTTGGTCCTTCATGAGGGCGATCAGCGGGGAAACAACCAGCGTAAGACCCGGAAGCGCAAGCGCCGGCAGTTGATAGCACAACGATTTTCCGCTTCCCGTCGGCATCACGGCGAGCGCGCTTTGCCCGGCGACGATTTTGTCGATCACCTGCTTTTGTGCCGGACGAAACGCCTCGAAACCGCATAAATCCGAAGTCCGCAATCCGAAATCCAAAATTGGCCTTCCTAGTACTCGCTTTCAGCACCGGCGGTCACGGCGGCAGTTTCCTCGCTGGGCGCCGACATTCGGGCCATGGCTTCTCGCATCTCCGCCTCGGTGGGCGACGCTTTGTGGGTGGCGATCATCCATTTATTCCCGTCGGGATCTGCGATGGTGGCGACGCGGTCGCCCCAGAACATGTCCGCCACCGGCATTAAGACCTTTGCGCCCGCGGCGAGAGCACGATGGAACACGTCGTCGACATCCTCGACCAGTATGTAAAGCGTGGCCGGTGTGTTTCCGATGGTGTTGGCGCTCAAGCTCTGCTGTGGGCGAGACTCAGGACTGAGCATGAGCGTCGTATCCCGCAGACGGAGTTCAGCATGTACCGGACCTTGCGGGCCATCCATAATCCCGCGCATCTTAAACCCGAAGGCGCTGGTGTAAAAGTCCGCTGCTCGCCGAACATCGCGCACCGTCAGCATCGGTGTCATGGATGAATACTGGTTGCGATTCAGAGGGTCGATCTTCGGCGCGGTCTTCTTCCGCGCAACCGTTCTCGTTGGCTTTGCGGCTTTCTTTGCGGACTTCGCCGATATCGTCGCGGTTTTTGACTTGGCTACGATTCTCACTGCCTTTTTCCCCGTCTTTGCTTTCTTCTTCGCTGCTTTTGCCATGCTCGGAGCTCCTTTGCGCGTTCTCGATGTACTTTAGCGCACAGTCCCGCTGTTGCGCACCCGGATTCTTTGTCGTAACGTGAACAGTCGTGAGTCGAAAATTCTTTATTCCGGCGCTGCTTTTTGTGGTTGCCGGCTGTTCGCGGCTCCCGGTGTTAACGCCATCAGTCCTCGAACAAGCCGAGAACAAATGGCGGGCACATCGGCCGGATTCTTATCGCCTGGTATTGGACATGTCTGGTGATCGTGTAGAAACCGGCCGGTTTGAAGCGATGGTCCGATCCGGCGGAGTGGTTAGCTTGCGCCGCAATGGTTTGGTCATCATGCCAAGCCGAGGGCAGGATTACTCGATGGAGGGTTTGTTCCGAATGCTCGAGCAGGAGCTTGGACTGGCGGAAAAACCTGCCATCCTGGGCGCGCCACCAGGTTATTCGGTCTATACAACTGCAGAATTTGATACGAACACAGGCCGGCTGATTCACTATCGGCGGGTGGTGGGTGGGACGTCAAATTCCATCGATGTGAAAATTGTCGAGTATGACGAGCCGGACAAATAGCCCCGAATTGCACAAATGACGCGGATGAGCGGCAGAGAATTCCGGCTAAACAATGCCATTTATCGGGTGACCTGCCAGAAACGAAAAGACATTGTCGATTGCCAAAGCCAAACCGGCTTCAGTGGCTTCTGGGGTAAGACCTGCCGCGTGAGGTGTGAGGACAACGTTGGGTAGAGCAAAGAAAGGCGAATCCTCAGGCAACGGTTCCTTCTCGAATACATCGAGGCCTGCACCAGCAATTTGATTGGTCTGGAGGGCGTCCAGAAGGTCCGCTTCCCTGACGATCGGGCCGCGAGCGGTGTTAATGAATATCGCGGACGGCTTCATCAAATCAAAGTGTTTGCGGCGGATCATGCCGATTGTTTCCGGGGACTGCCGCACGTGCACACTCACGACATCCGACAACTGGAAGACATCTTCGAACGAAACCCATTCCGCAAGACCCTGCTTTGGATGATAGGTCCAGGCGATAACGTGCATCCCAATTCCCCTCGCCAGCCGCGCCACCTCCCTTCCAATGGCGCCAGTTCCAATCAGGCCCATTGTCTTTCCATATAACTGGGTCACCATAGCGCGCGGCCACTTCCCCTCCTTCACCTGACGGTCGACAAGGATTGTTTGCTTCGCGACTGCCATTATCAGTGAGAGGGTGTGCTCTGCCACGGCAATTGCTGACACGGCCGGTGTGTTCGTCACATAGATGCCTCGCGTCTTCGCGGCGTGGATATCGACATTGTCGGTTCCGGTCCCCCAAATTGAAATCAGGCGGAGTTTCGGGCATCGGGCCAGCACGTCATTTGTAAATCGGGATGTGGACCGGATATTAATAACAATCTCCGCATCCTGGATGCGTGAAATAAGATCTTCCGGCGTAGAGGGGCGGCTTGGATACATGCGAACGTCGTAGGAGGCGAGCTTTGCGTACGCGGCACTAGGTGTCATTACAGGAGGATCGTCGTCGGGTACAACAATGCGCGGGATGGAGCGCACAAAGGCTATTTTCCCAAACCGTATCGCTTGAGCTTGTTGATCAGTCCCTGATGGCTCAGCCCCAGGATCTTGGCAGCGCGGCGCTTATCGGTGCCGGTTTGCGCCATGGCGTCACGGATCATTTGAATCTCGAGAATCGTAACCCTGTCCTTGAGCGACTGCTTTTCGCCGTTCTTCTTTCCAGGCTCAGTTTCAGTCACAACGAGGTGTTCTTCGCGGATGCTGCTGGACAAATCCTCAGCCTTGATCTCTTTGCCTGAGGCAAGCACCAAAGCGCGCCTTACTTCGTTTTCAAGCTCGCGAACATTTCCGGGCCAATGGTAGGCCGTGAGTTCCTTCAGCGCGTCCTGAGAGAAGGTTTCCACGTTACGCCCCATTTCCTTAGAGTACTTCCGCAGGAAATACAGTGCCAGCAGCGGAATGTCCGCCCGAATCTCGCGCAACGGCGGCATGTGGAGGTGAATAACATTCAAACGGAAATAGAGGTCCTGGCGAAAGCGGTTGTGCTGGATTTCTTCTTTTAGATCCTTGTTTGTTGCAGCCACAAGCCGTATATCCACCGGCACCGGCCGGCGGCCGCCGATCCACTCGACCTCACGCTCCTGCAGGACGCGGAGCAGTTTGGCTTGGGCGGAGAGGCTAAGGTCGCCTATTTCGTCAAGGAACAGGGTGCCGCCATTGGCAGATTCAATGCGGCCCACGCGCCGTTCGACTCCAGTGGCCACGCCCTTTTCGATGCCGAACAACTCGCTCTCCACCAGCGTTTCGGGTAGAGCCGCACAGTTCACAGCCACGAACGGCTTGTTTCGACGAGGGCTCATGTAGTGCATTGCGCGGGCGGACAATTCTTTCCCGGTCCCATTCTCACCGGTAATGAGGACGGAGAGTGAAGTTCCAGCAGTTCTTTCAATTATAACTCGGATCTCATTAATTTTAGATGTGGTTCCGAAAATGCCACGGATCGAGAAGCGGTCCTCAACCTCTTTTCGCAGATGCTGATTTTCCTCGATCAGTTCCTGTTGCCGGGACTCGAGATTTGATAGGGCTTGAGCATTTTCCAGGGCGATAGCGGCCTGGGGAGCAAGGACCTCGATAAACTGCTCATCCTCGCTGGTGAATTTTCCCTCTTTCTTATTCAAGACCTGGAACACCCCGATAATCTCTCGCTTGAAGTTTCGGAGCGGCATGCTGAGGATATTGCGTGTGTGAAAGCCCGTTATGGAATCAATGGAAGGATAAAAGAGCGGTGATTTGTATGCGTCTTCCACAATCAGGGTCTTTCCCGCAATGAGCACCGCTCCGGCAATTCCAAGCCGCGCATCGAATCGTATCGTATCGGAAACGCCGACGGCCGACTTGGCCCACAGTTCTCCCTTACCCTTATCCAGCAGGAAAATCGTGGCCCGTTCGGCGTCGATCAGTTTGGCTGCTTCGAGCGTGACGACGTTCAGCAACTCATCGAAATTCTTTTCAGAGTAGATCCTGCGGATAACATCGAACAGTGAAGCGTACTTTTCTATAACGGAGTGCGGTGATCTTATATCGGCTCTCATATAATAGCGACAATGAAAAAAGGAATTTTTCCAGGCCTCCCGAAAGAAGGACTCCAGTTCCTTCGTTCACTGAAGCGCAATAATAATCGCGAATGGTTCCAGAAGCACAAGAGTATTTATGAAACTCAGGTCAAGCAACCGATGGAATCGCTGATCGAGTCCATGGCCACAGAATTCCAACGGTTCGCGCCGGAGATGGTCGCTTCACCCAAAGCCTCGGCCTATCGTATCTACCGAGACACGAGATTTTCAAAGGACAAATCGCCATACAAGACACATGTTGCAGCGGTATTCCCCCGTTCGGGGCTTGGAAAGCATGAAGGCGCAGGATATTACCTCCACGTAGCTCCAACGGAACTGCTTATTGGCGGTGGTCTTTATATGCCTCTGCCCGAAGACTTAAATGCAATCCGGAGCCATATCGCGGAGAATGCGGAAACCTTTACCGGCATCGTGGAGGGCCGGCAGTTTCGCAGGTTGTTCGGTACGATTGGAGGTGAGCAACTTAGCCGCGTACCACGCGGATTTCCGCCAGACCATGCCGCCGCGAATTATCTAAGGTACAAGCAGTTTTTGGCCAGCCGGACTTTTGAGCCGGATGTGGCCACCACAGACGGATTCTATAAACTCGTCGTTGAGACTTTTCGAGGGATGTTGTCCTTTATTCGATTCTTAAACGACCCCCTGCTCCGGGCCCGCCGAATCCGAGACCGGCAAGAAGCGCTGTTGGATTTATAGGCCTATGGTCTTCCGAATTCTTCTCTATGGGTTGGCGTTGTTCGCCGCCGCAATACTCCTGCTCTTTATCGTTAGCGTCGCCGGACACACTTCATAACTTATTGTGAGGAGCGTTTGATCACATCGAAATAGGAATGAATGCGCCCGGCCTCGAACGCCTGGAGCAGTCCCGGCATTGTGTCAAGTAACGTAACCGAGCGTGCTCCGGACGCCTGGTTGGGAAAACGGAAACCGTAGTTGTTGAAGTATGCTCGAATAAACAGGCTGTTGGCGTCCTGCGGCAGGTCGGCAACATTATGAAAGAACTTTTTCCAATCCTCGGTCTGGAAAAGATAGAACTCGACGTTGGATGTGTAGAATGCCGTCACCGTCACACCGTGCTCCTTCAGGTATTCTCCAACGGCGCTCAATGCTTTCTCACCGGCAAAATCTCCAACCAGAGGCACAATCCTATTTTCGGTTTGAAGCTGCTTGATGGTCCGGAAACTTTCTTCGGAGGACATGTAGCTGTGATTTTGTCCTTCTTCGTCCGTCTCAAGCATCAATTCGGAGTAGCTTGGAAAGCGGCGCCAGCCGTACTGGTTCGGAAATGAATAGCGGATCTCCGGGCCGGCAGTAACAAACGAAGTGTACACGTGCTCGATATTTCCGACGTCGTCCGGGCTTAAGGAAAAACTATGATGGTCGCGAAGCTGATCCAGCACCGCTTTGAGATTATGCTTTGCAAGTTCCGGGTCCGGCTCTCCCGTGTTCAAAGCCTCGAACAAGCGCTCTGTAGTGGCATGTTCGTTGAGGTCCTCGGGCAATTGCCGCGAGAACAACATCGAAAGGAACGCGGTTCGATTTTCCGAGAGCTCGAACAGTGCTTTGTACATCAGGTGTTCGAGCATGTTCTGCCGGCGAATATCGATGACGAACGCGAGCTTCGGACGCAGCGCAGCCACGTAAGTGAAGTTCTGGTCAGGGCCGACACCCAGGTAGACGCCACCTGGTTTCGCTCGCTTGCGCAAATCGGGGATGACATGTTGGAACGTGCTCTCGTTTGAAACAAAATTGTCCGAGCGGAAAAAACCACCGGGTTCTGAAAAGTCGGTAATGATCTTCCAGAACTCAATATCGGAGAGCTTTTCGGGCAGGCTTTGGGTGGCGACTTCGGACCGCGGCGCTATGTAAATAACCGCGAGTGAGAGAAGCGCGACGACGCTGAAGCCGAATAAGAACTTTCGACGCCGGATCAAAACCTTCACCCGGCCCAATAATATCCCATCCGCGAGCTATTCAAGCAGGATCTCTTCGTCGTCATAAGTCGAGTCATCAAATATGACCACTCCGCCTTCCTTCGTCAGCCTGCATACGGGGCAGTCGCATTTAAAGAACTCCTCCGGATCAAAATTCTCGGTGCGGGCTCGCACGAGATCGGCCGA
Organism: Acidobacteriota bacterium; assembly: GCA_003222815.1. Lineage (GTDB taxonomy): Bacteria > Acidobacteriota > Terriglobia > 20CM-2-55-15 > 20CM-2-55-15 > 20CM-2-55-15. The sequence continues at coordinate 7,749 of QHXC01000382.1, forward strand.
AGGACGATCCAAATGCACGAATGTGAAACGTCCTTTACGGGAAATGACCGTATTCTTCCCGTACATAAAAAAAATCTCTTTGTCGGAAAGCATGTTGGAAAGGTGGGAAAACGGGCAGGGCGTTTAAATTATACTTTGGACAGCAAACGGGGAGGTTCACCGTTTATTGATTTTTGAGGTCCCATGGATGGGTTGGACCTTGCCAAGGATGGCGCTCTGGCCCTAGCGCCTCCGCTACCTACCGTCCGTAGTCGTCTTGAAGCCTTTGAATGTCATCCTCTCCGAGGTAGGTTCCGCGTTGGATCTCGATGAAGATCAGTTTTTCGGTGCCGATGTTTTCGATACGATGTGCAGCGCCCGCCGGCACGTCGACAGTGCCACCGGCCTTGGCCATAATTTCGTGTCCATCCAACGTCACCTTTGCGGTGCCTGCGACTATCATCCAGTGCTCGGCTCGATGCGTATGCCTCTGATAGCTTAAACGCTTCTGCGGCAAAACCTCAATTCGCTTAACTTTGTAATTGTCCGCCACGTCCAGAACGGTGAAGCTGCCCCACGGGCGTTCATCGTAGAGAGGTGAGCTGTTCTCAGGGTTCTGCATAGAGCCAGAGTATATCCGTGGCCTGATTACTGCAATGCCGATAACTACTTAGGAAATGGCGAAAAAATTATAAATGCCTTGACTGAAACATGCGGCGTTGAGACTATCGGTCGGATGCAAGTACGTTTTTGGGGAACTCGCGGCTCAATCCCCACACCTGGACATCGAACGGCTATTTACGGCGGGAATACTTCATGCGTTGAGGTTCAGGCCACGGATGGGACGACCCTTATTTTGGATTGTGGCACAGGCATCCGGCTGCTCGGCCTGGATATGCTGCGTCGTGCCGGACCGCATCGTATCCATCTTTTGATAGGCCACACTCATTGGGATCACATTCAGGGATTTCCTTTTTTCACGCCCGCCTTTCTGCCCGGCACAGAATTGAACATTTACGGTTCGGCTGGTTTTCAACGAAGCCTTGAAGACTCGCTTTCGGGTCAGATGCAGTATTCGTACTTTCCCGTGAAGCTGAAGGAGCTAGCGAGCCGTCTCCACTACACTGAGCTCGAAGAAGGTTGTTTTCGAATCGGCGACGTCTACGTCCAGACGCAATATCTCAATCACACCGCGCCGGCGATCGCATACCGGATCAGCAGTGACGGGGCCACCGTCGCCTATGTGACGGATCACGAACCATTCTGGAATTCGCCGGGGCCGGTGTTCCATCATCCAGGCGACCAGAGGCACATTGAATTTATCAGGGGCGCAGACCTCGTGATCCACGATGCCCAATACACCAGCGACGAGTACCACACGAAAATAGGGTGGGGGCACAGCCCTGCCGATTACGCGACGGACGTGGCGGCAGCAGCGGGTGTCCCACGGCTTGCACTGTTCCACCACGATCCAACACATGATGATGGTGCGATCAAACTGCTTGAGGAAGCTCAACGTTTGCGCGCCGCTGCCATGGGATCCCTTTTGGATGTCTTCGCGGCAGCCGAGGGCATGGCATTCGATATCGTGGGTAAGGGGGGGGAGAAAACCGTTGCGGAGGATTCCGCGCTCGACCGCCGTCCGATTGCGGGTGGCCGCGTCATGATCGTCAGCCCCCATCATCCCGACTTTGTCGCGATCGAACAAGTCCTGCCCGACGATGGTCTTTTACTCACTCCCGTTCCGGAGGGCCAAACCGCGCTCCAAGTTGCGGTTCGGACGGCGCCCGACCTCGTTATCATCAATGCCAGATTGGCGGATGGGGACGGCGCCAGTTTCATTCAGCCGTTGCGAAGTCTTCTCAATAAACCGGATTTGCCGATTCTTCTCCTGACCGAAGGCCGGGATGGAACAGAGACTCTCTACAGCGCCGAGAGTATTGCGACCGACTATCTGGCAAAACCCTTCAGCCCTCCCATGCTGCGGACACGCGTTCGTGCATGGCTGGCGCGCACAATAGGCACTGTCGGAACGCCTCTTGAAGTCATCTTGCCACCTCCTGACCAGGATATTGACCCGGTAACGCTACAGGAGGATTTCCCGCAGGTCGGCACCATGGAAGAGGTGCTGGCGTCGATTCCCATCTTTGCGTCATTGAGTCCTGACCAGCTCGAGCGTCTCGTCGCAAGTTCCACCGAACACTCGTTTCCTCCAGGCTATGTACTCGTATGTCAGGATGATCCGGGAGAGGACACCTACGTCATTGTTTCCGGCCGAGCGCGTGTGACGGAGACCGTCTCGGACAGTCCGGTCCAGATGTTTTTAGGCGAGGTGGGCCCGGGCGAGATCGTCGGTGAGATCGGCGTGCTTCGCCAGCGATCGAGGTCAGCGAGCGTCGTAACGCTGGAACGGACGCGTTGCATAGCCATACCGGCCAAAGTTTTCCTGGAGTTGCTCCAGAATTCGACGGCAATGTCGCTGGCTCTCCTCCAGGTCCTGGCAGGCCGGTTGTACGATGCCGATCGTCTGCTTGCACGACACGCGCCGGACCCCCTCACTGGACTTCCGGGACGCCGTGCGTTCCACGAACTCTACCGGCGGCTTACAGCGGGCGCAAAACGAAGAGGTACGAGCATTCTTTTGCTTGTACTCGATGTCCTGCACCTCAAGGACATTAACGATCGCTTTGGTTATACCGTCGGTGATGATGTACTGCGGACTCTGGCCGATGCCCTCATTGAGTCATCCCGCAGTACCGATCTGGTCTCGCGCTACGGCAGCGACGAGTTTGCCGTCCTGATGGTCGAAGCAGGTGCCGAGAACGCTGAACTCATCATCAAACGTGTTCAGCAAAAGCTTCGTGCCCTGACGATTTCCCGCGGCATCCCGCTCAGGATCGAATGCCGCATCGGTTACACCGTCAGCATGAGTCCGCCCGAAACGGCTGACGAACTTCTCCGTCTCGCCGACGACCAAATGCAAGGTAAGCGCTACGGCCAGGCAAAGTAGCATTCCCACATCTCCTCTTCCAGCGTAAACTGGTGTGCCATGGGTTGCTCAGTTCACACCATCCTCGACAAAACGTTAGCCGGAGAGTTTCTCTCTGCCGAGGACGCATACCGCCTTATTGATTGCCAAGAGTATGAGCTGGATTTCCTCTTCGAAGCCGCAGGGGCATTGCGGGACCGGCTAAAAGGCAGGATTGTGACCTACTCGAGAAAGATCTTTCTCCCGATTACGAACCTCTGCCGGGACCGCTGCGCCTATTGCACCTTCCGGAAGGACCCATCAGACCCTGGGGCCTGGACAATGAGCCCCGATGAAGTCGCTCACGCGCTCGGCCTTGCAAAGGAGCGCGGCTGCAAAGAAGCATTAATGTGCCTCGGCGATAGGCCCGAGCTGGCGTTTCCGCAATATCGTGAAATGCTGGCGGGATTCGGCCATCGCACAACTGCTGAATATTTATCGCGAGCTTGCGAAATGGCAATTGCCCGAGGGCTCCTGCCACATACGAATGCCGGCGTGCTCAGCTACAACGAGATGACGCTGTTGAAGCCAGTGAACGGTAGCCTCGGTCTGATGCTGGAGAACGTCAGTCCCAGGCTCTCACTGAAAGGCATGCCGCATTTCTCTGCGCCGGACAAGAATCCGGCTCTCCGTTTGCGGATGTTGCGTGAAGCGGGAGAACTGTCCATTGCATTCACGACGGGCATTCTCGTCGGCATTGGAGAAACTCGCAAAGAGCGCGTGGACAGTCTCGTTGCGATCCGGGAGCTCCATGAAAGGTACGGACACATCCAGGAGGTCATCATCCAGAACTTGAGAGCAAAATCGGGTACCCCTATGGCGGCTTTCCCGGAGCCGGACGCACTGGAAATCGCAAGATCTGTGGCAGCTGCACGCCTGCTCTTGGGCGCGATCAACGTTCAAGCTCCGCCGAACCTCAGTCCCAACGATCACAAGTTGCTCTTGCGGGCGGGCATTAATGACTGGGGCGGGATTTCCCCTGTTAGCCGCGACTACATCAATCCTGAAGCGGCATGGCCGCATATTGGCGCTCTCGCTAAAACCTGCCGGGACGAAGGGTTCACCCTTTGCCAGCGTTTGGCCATATACGACGAGTACATTGAGCGTCCCGGCTTTCTTGCGGCGGGATTGCGGCCTGTTGTGTCGAAACTTCGAGAGGCAATTGCCGAAAATCCAGAGGAGCCTTATGACGCACGAGACCATTCCTTCACTGCTTGATCGCACCGATCCGGACGTGCGGGCGATTCTCGGCCGAGTTTTGGACGGCCAAGAAATATCCTGGCAGGAAGCACTCCGGCTGTGTGAGACCAGCGGGGTGGGTTTTCAGGCAACGGTCTACTCGGCTGACGAGTTGCGGCGCCGTCAGGCGGGCGACATCGTTACATACGTCATCAATCGCAATGTCAATTTCACAAACGTCTGCGTGAAGCATTGCGGATTCTGCGCGTTCAGCCGGCCATACCGGAACGTCGAGGGCTATTTCCTGCCTATCCAGGAGATCGTCCGTAGGGCGCGAGAAGCAGCGGATATGGGAGCGACCGAAATCTGTATGCAAGCCGGCCTTCCTCCGGATATGGACGGCAACTTTTACGTGGATCTCACACGTGCTGTAAAAAAAGCTGTGCCGGACATGCATATCCACGCGTTCTCGCCCGAGGAAGTGCTCTACGGCGCTACACGTTCAGGTGCCTCAATTTCGGACTATCTCGCCGTGCTCAAAGAGGCGGGCCTGGGCTCGCTTCCGGGTACTTCGGAAGAGATACTCGATCAGGACATCCGCGATGTGATCTCTCCTGGCCGCATCACAGTCAGACAATGGATTGAGGTCATCACGACAGCGCACAGCCTGGGTATTCCCACGACCTCGACGATCATGTACGGCCATATCGAAACGCCGGTTCATTGGGTCAAACACATGAACTTGTTGCGTGACATCCAACATGAGACGCATGGCTTCACGGAATTCGTGCCCCTTTCGATGATTCACCAGGAAGCGCCGATGTACCACCATCATCTGGCCCCTCGCCTGCGGCCTGGACCAAGCGGGATTGAAGTCGTAAAAATGCACGCCGTGGCGCGCCTCATGCTTGGCGCTTCGATACGAAACATTCAGTCATCTTGGGTGAAGGAGGGGCCGAAGTTCGCTCAGTATCTGCTGACAGCAGGGGCTAACGATATCGGTGGGACGCTCATCAACGAGAGTATCTCCACGTCGGCAGGCGCGCAGTATGGCCAACTCGTACAGCCGCGAGAGTTACGGCGATTGATACGCGATGCGGGACGGGCGCCGGCTCAGAGAAAGACGACCTACGAGCTCCTGCAGGTCTATTCGAGCGACGATGATAGCACCGTTCCTCTGGATCTGGTCGACGATGCGGGCGCGCGTTTTGGTTCTTATCGGCAACTGACGGGGTCAAAAGAATTCCGCTTTGCGCGTCGTCCGAGAACTCGCGCTGCATCGTGTGCAGCCCAACGCCATTCAGCGATTGCTGGAAGGCGCTGGACGGCCTGTGGCCAAGCTCCTCAAGAGTGGCCGCGAGTCCAACAGCCGCGCGCTTCGTGGTCTGTCGGAGAAGGTTCATGGATGGATCGAGGAAGGTTTGATCAAGACTTTCCGGGTCGCAAACAAGCTTGCCAATACGAAGGAGATTTCAAAGCGGTATGCCGTGCGTGGAATCAACGTCGGCAATGATTTTGAATCTCTTCGTTACATGCCCCTCAGCCAGTTGGATGCTGTTGCCGATTCGTTCAGGTTCAGTAGTTCTCTTTTGCTTGGCCTCGAGGGTGCGTTACTGGGCGGAGCCACAACTATGGCCGAAGGGATTCCGGGCGCGCAGCTCGTTATTCCATCGTTGATTTTGACTGACATTACGTCCTCCATGACCCTGCTATCGCGGCATACCTGCCGGCTCGCGACGGCCTACGGGTATTCTTCACGGAAGTTGGAAAACTTGCCTCACCTCATGGCAGCGATGGCGCCGCAATCAGATTCTTCCGATGAAGGATATCTCGCGCTGAAGACGGCCGTCGTCACATCGATCCGGGAATCCGGACAGTTTATGGCCCGAACCGCAGGCGTGCTTCTGGACCGGCAACTCCTCGAGCGGGAGGCCCCCCAAATGATTCGCCTCATCACCTACGTTGCCGATCGCTTGGGAGTCGTCATGACCCAAAAGGAACTGGGAGTCCTCGTGCCAGTTGCCGGTGCCGTTCTCAACAGCAGCATCAATGTGGCATTCCAACAAGTGGGCCACAACACCGCGAAGGACTACTTCCGCCGGGTCATTCTCGAAGACCGCTACGGAGAAGAATTGGTTTCATACGCCATCCAGCATGAAATGGCATCCTTGCGGCAGTAATTTCGATTTCTTAATATCCTCTTTCAACGATTTTAACCATCCGGCCGGGGGTAATAGGCTGGCTGACCGCGAACCGATTCAAAATGGCGAGCTGGTCGGCGTTGGCGCGGGGGTTGTTTGTGCGTTGGGCAATAGCAGTGAGTGTATCGCCCTCACGGGCGGTGTAAGTCTTCAGGCGGTCGGGCTGCGCTCGTAGTATTCGTTGGTCCGTCACTCGGTCGAAGCTTCGGATGGAGTGTTCCAGCATCGCGCCGTACCTGCGGAAACCCGGGGTGACTCCCACAATTTCGTAAATTTGGTTTCGATACTCAACGAAAGCGGCCTGCGCCG
>QHXC01000539.1 GCA_003222815.1 Acidobacteriota bacterium
CGATACTCCGCACGCCACCCGCGCCGAAATCGAAAAAGCTCTCAGCGGTATTTTATGCCGGTGCTGCGCGCACACCCGCATGATCGACGCGATTCAGAGCTATGCCAAGGAGAATTTCCGATGAAACCAAAAAATGCTTTCAAGCTCGACGGAGCTGGGCCGCTCCCCGAAAAAGCAATCGAGGCGCTGGACCACTTCGAAGCCTCCCGCCGCGACTTCCTGAAGACCGCCGGCGTCATGATGATCGGCTTCGGCTTCGGCACCGCCACGGCCGACGCGCAGAGCCCCATCAACCCCTCGGGCAATGTCGACGCTACTCAGGTGGACAACTGGGTCGCCGTCGGCGCAGACGAGAGCATCACAGTTTTCGCGGGTAAAACCGATTTCGGCCAAGGTCTGCGCACCATACAGCATCAGCTCGCCGCCGAAGAACTGTCCGTGCCCATGGACCGCATCACGCTCATCCTGTGCAGGAGCGGCGTCACTCCCAATCAGGGCCTGACCGTTGGCAGCTTGTCTACTCTCACGCAGTTCGGCACCGGCGGCCTACGGGTCGCTCTTGATACCGCGCGCGACGCGTTGTACGAGTTGGCGTCCCAATGGCTCGGTGTTCCCGTTAGCCAGCTTATCCTCAAAGATGGCGTGTTCTCGGTCGATGGCGGAGATCCGACCTACACGGTGAGCTACGGCCAGTTGGTCCAGGGAAAACGGTTTAATCTTCCGGTGAATTCAAGGGCCGTGCCGAACGATCCGTCCACGTGGAGGGTGCTCGGAAAATCCGTCCCGCGCGTCGACATCCCGGCCAAGGCCAAAGGCACCTTCCAGTACGTGCAGAAAGTTCGTGTCCCCGACATGCTTCACGGCAGAGTCGTCCGGCCGCCCGCCCTCGGTGCCCACGTCCAGAACATCGACAATAGCGTCGTCAACGGCCTGCCCGGCAACCCGCAGGTGGTACAGGTCAACGACTTTGTCGGTGTCGTCGCCGACAGGGAATGGCATGCCATCAAGGCCGCTGCCGCGCTGGCTTCCGGGATCACCTGGTCGCCAGGCGATACCCTTCCCGCTCAGACCGACCTCTACGACTACATGACGCAGCAGCCCTCGCGCGACTCCTTCTCCGTCAACACCGGAGACGTCGATCAGGTCATGGCCTCGGCGGCGAAGACCATCACTGCCCAGTACCGTTACCCCTACCAGATGCACGGCGCGCTCGCCAGTTCCTGCGCTGTTGCGGACGTGCGCGGCGGCACCGACCAGACAGCTACCGTCAAAGTCTGGTCCGCGACTCAGGGCGTCTATAACATGCGAACCGTCCTGTCCAACCTGCTCAGAATTCCTGCGGCGAATATTGAGGTCATATTTGTTGAGGGCTCCGGCTGCTACGGCCATAACGGCGCCGACCCGGTGACTCACGATGCCGCGCTCCTCTCGCAGGCTGTCGGCAAACCCGTCCGCGTGCAGTACAGTCGGCGCGATGAAATGACAGGCGGTGAACACTACGGCCACCCCATGGTCAGCAATGAAAAGGTTGGCCTTGACGCCAACGGCATGATCATTGCATGGGACTACGAAAACATCTTGATGCAGCGCGGTGAGGGCGCTGCTATAGGCAACCGCCCCGGCAACGGAATACCGGGCGCACTCGCCGGTTTCCCCACCGCAGAAGTGATCCCCACAACGACGCCAACCAATCCGACGGTTTACAACAACTTCAGCAACGCCGTCCCGTCTTACGTCACCGGCAGCGTGAACGGTGTGAGCTCCGGCACCGGCACCGTCGCCAGCCAGCGGGTGCTAAACCGGGTCGTGGCTTCTCCGTTGTGGACCGCCTGGCTACGCTCTCCCGATCGCCTCCAGAACACATTCGCCCATGAGAGCTTCATGGATGAGATCGCTGCCAGCCTGAAGGCAGACCCCGTCCAGTACCGTCTGCGCCATTTGTCGGACCAGCGCCTCATCAATGTCGTCAACATCGTCGCACAGAGAGCGCGATGGGATACGCGTCCTTCGCCCAAAGTTGGTAACCCTTTCAACCCCAGAAACGCCGGCGTGGTCACCGGCCGGGGCTTCTCCTGCGTCCTGTACGAGGGCCTTGACGGGAACTGCGCCATGATTGCCGAAGTCAGCGTCGATCAGGACACCGGCATCATCACGGTGACGAAAGTCACCGCGGGCCTCGACACGGGCCCCGTCATAAATCCCAATGGTCTCCACAACCAGATGGAAGGTCAGGTGGTCCAGGGCATCAGCCGCACGCTGTTCGAAGAAGTCAAGTTCGACCGGGCAGTTGGTAACATCACTTCCAAAGACTGGATCAGCTACCCGGTTTTGCGGTTCGGCGACGCGCTTCCCGAAATCGACACGGTCCTGATTAATAATCTGAACGCGCCGGTCACCGGCGCCGGGGAGACCACGATCACAATCGTCGCAGCCGCCATTGGCAATGCCATCTACGATGCCACCGGCGTGCGTATGCGGCAGATTCCGTTCACTCCGGAAAACTTCCTGGCTGCGAAAGCCGCGCAGAAGGCCTGAGTCATCTCGCTCTGTGTGCGTGGGGGACGGACTGGTACTGTTGACGGGTTGCGGTGCATGCGCTTTTCCAACAATATTTTCCGCTATCCTGTAATTCGAATGTACGCGTCCCGCGCGTTCGCGATTGTCTCTGCGGGGGCCATGCTGGTGTTGGGCGCCGTCGCTCTGCTGCCCGCACAACAGCAGCCGCGCGCTGTAATCGACCCCGTCCGCATCATGGAAGCCCGCTACGAGGTCGCCCGTCTCTGGTGGGATCCCGCCCGCGGCAACCCGCTCGCGCCCTCGAAGGACTTCGACGACTCCTCCGGCCAACTCCGCCTCCTGAATAAGTCCGGCGAAGTCCAGACGAAGGGTCACCCCTTCTTCACCCCGCTCGGCTCCAACGGACGCTCCTGTGTCACCTGTCACCAGCCCACGAGCGGTCGCACTCCCTCCTGCTTGAACGCGGCCTGTTCCGCATCGCCCTTCGGTGGCCTCCCGTAACTGCTTCTGGCCAGCTTTTCAAGCCGGATTTTCGCATCGAAGTTGTGCGCGACCCAACCGGTTGTAACAAGAATCCCGCTTCCATCTCCATCTACCGTCGCCCGCGCGTCGCCGCCAACCTGCAGTACATCGCCCTGCCCACTGGCGGCACCCTCACGGCCGACGGCCGCGAGCCCACTCTCCAGTCGCAGGCCGCTTCCGCCGCCCTGACGCATGAGCAGGCATCGGCCGCTCCCACTCGCGCGCAGCTCCAACAGATTGAGGATTTCGAACGCCAGCTCTTCATGGCCCAACAGTGGGATGTCCTCGGCGGACTCCTCGCCGAACCCGGTGGACCTCCGCTGCTCGGCGCCGATAACCTCGCCAGCGGCGTCGCCGGCGCCGGCGCTGTCCCCGCCGCCGGTAACCTCGCCGCATCGTTCGATCCATGGCGCAATCTGTCCGCGGCCAATCTCGCCATCCGTCAGCGCGCCTTTCGCGAATCCGTGCTGCGTGGTGTCGACCTCTTCGCCTCACGTGAGTTCCGCCTGGCAGACGGCAAGCAGGGCACCTGCTCCACATGCCACCGGCCCGGCATCAAACACGCCATCGACATCGGCACCACCAATCTACCCACGGCGAAGGAATCGCCCGAACTGCCTCTGTTCCGCATTACCTGCGACGCCTCGGCCCCGCCTCACCCGCAACTGGGCCGGACCTTTTTAACTCAGGACCCCGGCCGTGCACTCATCACCGGAAAATGCGCGGATGTCGGCTCCATCGTGATGCAGCAGTTCCGCGGACTCACCGCCCGCGCGCCCTACTTCGCCAACGGTTCCGTCGG
>QHXC01000540.1 GCA_003222815.1 Acidobacteriota bacterium
CAACTTCGGAATTCAGCGCGAGATTGCCCGGCAGTTGACGCTGGATATCGCGTATATCGGGACCAAAGGTACCAGGCTGTGGGGCGGCATTCCGCTCAACACCGTAGACATTTTCAAGAACCAATTTCTGGATGCGTTCAACGTCACGCGGGCAGGCGGTAACGCGAAGTTGTTTAACGACATGCTAAGCGGCATAAATATCCCTGGAGCGGGAGTGGTCAATGGCACAACGGTTTCGGGATCGGCCGCGCTGCGGGCCTACACGGCGACGCGTGCGTTCATTGCAAACGGCAGTGTCGGCCAGCTTGCGGACTTCCTGAACCGCAGCCGGAACATCACGAACAGAGGCGGCGGTTTCGTCCGAAACAGCGGATTGTTCCCGGAGAATTTCTTCGTACTCAATCCGCAGTTCAATGGTGTCATGTTGTATGGAAGCGGGGGCAGTTCGACGTATCACTCGCTGGAAGTCCAGGTGACGAAAAGCCTGTCGCAGGGCTTCACGGCGCAGACGACGTACACGTGGAGCCGGTCTCTCGGCGATAACGATGGGGACTTCTTCGTGGACTATCGGGATCCCGGCAATCGAAGGTTGAATAAAGCGGTGCTGGGCTTTCACCGCACGCATGCTATCCAGTCGAACGGGACGTGGGAGTTGCCATTCGGGCCGAATCGTCTGTTCCTCAACAATGCTCCGGGATTTGTCCAGCCGTTGGTCGAGCGTTGGCTGTTGGGCGGCATCTTCAATTGGATTTCCGGAGCGCCCTTGAACATTACGGCTCCGATTGCGACGATTACCCAACCCTTTTCGACCACTGGCGCCGGCGCCCCGCCCGCGTGCACCGTATGTACTCCGAATCTCGTCGGCGACTTTCCCAAAAGCAGTGGGCAAGTCACCAAAGTGGCGAACGGCGTGATCTACTTCCCCGGCATCCAACAGATCACGGACCCGTCGATTGCATCGGTTTCGCCGCTCAACGCGCTGAACGGTGCATTCAGCAACAAGGCGATTGCGGATTCCCAGGGACGGCTACTCCTGGTGAACCCTGCACCAGGACAGATTGGCAACCTCGGGCTGAAATGGGTCGAGGGACCGCCGACTGTGGGCTTCGATATGAACCTGATCAAACGTGTGAGGCTTGCCGAAACCAAGGAGTTTGAATTCCGCGTGGATGCCGTCAATGTGTTGAACCACCCGATTTTCGGTAATCCCAATCTGAACATCAACAGCATCGGCAGCGGCACGGGCACCGGCGTTGGCGGTACCGATACCGCTTTCGGCCGTATCACAACGGCTGGCGGGAACCGGAGGTTTACGATCGGCGCCCGGCTGAATTTCTAGAAAAAAATGTGAGCCGACTAAGCCTCCTCAGTAGAAACCGATCCATCGTCCAGCAATGCCAACGCCAAGCCAAGAGGCCCGACGCCACGACGGCCGCAAGTTTGCCCCACACGGGATTCGAATGTCCTTCCGTGCGCCTCAGTTTGCGGTAAAGAGTGAAATGGAACAGGACTGCTGGGAGCAGAAACGACATCTTTATGCGAAATGGATCGCTCTCCAGATACACACGTCCCGCCGGCCCAATGCTCAATTCCCAATGCTCAATTCTCATCCGAAGTGGATGTCGGATTGCGAAATGTTCCACCAATGCAAGATAAGATCGCACACATGCGGCCGCTTCTCCTTTCGGATGAGAATTGAGAATTGAACATTGGTCAGATCCTCCCGAGCCGCATTCTGCCAAGTTATTTTTTGCACGAGCCCTTAGCCGAAACGTTGCGGGCAATATGGAGTCGCGGGCTTTAGCCCGCGTTCCCATCTCACTCTCCCGGCGAGTCCGTGTCGATGGCGAAGCGAATACCGCGGAGATAGGACTGGAGCTCTTTATACTCGTTACTCTTTCGCATCACCATCGAAAGCTCGATATCGGGATTATCCAACAATTTCATGGTGGTCGTGAGCATCACCTCAATCCGTTCGATTTCCTTGCTCAGCCTTTCCGATACAGGATAGCCATCACCGGCGGACTTTTGGGCGCTCTCGGATGCGGGGGCCACCAACCGCAGGGTTTGCAATTGAGCCTCCTGCAGCTCGGCCTTCCAATGGACAGCCCGGGCTTCAAGCTCCGATCGGCGCTCACTCGCCTCTTGCAACTCAGTTTCGATTGCCGATCGTTTCATATTGGCTTCCCTGAGTTTTCCTTCGAGATCCTGTTTTTCCATTTGTGCCCTCGTTGAATCCGCTTTCAGTCTCGTCGCCAACTCACTCGTTTCGGCCAATTTTCCATTGAGCGCTTTGACGTCGGACTCCAATCCCGATCGGCTTGTTACGGCCTTCTTCAACTCCGATCGCAAGGTTTGCTTCTCCGCTTCCGCCCGCAGCAGATCCGATTGAAGTATGGAGATCAATTGCTTCGTTTCCGAAAGCTTTGTTGTCATTTCATTCAACTTCGCTTCCAGTTTCGATCGATCAGCGTCAGCTTCTTTCGACTTTGTTGCCAGTTCAAAATCCGCAGCTTGCTTCCGTTGTGTGTCGCCTCGCAGTTTTGCAATCATCCGTTCGGCCTCGGAAAATTGGGTTGCCAGATCTTTTACTCTCTCTTGGAGTTCCGTTTTTTCTGCCTGTGCGACTTGCCGTTGCATCTGCAGAGATGTCATCGCCTGTTCGGTTTCCACGCGCCACGCCTTCGCTTCCTGAAGTTGAGTTTCGAGTTCTTTCATGCCGGCCTGGGCCTGTCCCGAATCCGCAAGCAACCTGGCAACTGCCTGCTCGGCCTCGGACCTTTTTACTTCCGCTTGTTGCAGCCTGGTTTGAAGACCTTCGTTTTCCGCTTGCGCATTTCGCAATTCGGCTTGTAGCCTTGCAGCCATCTCTTCGGTTACAGAAATTTTCGAGTCTGTGTCCTGCAGCTGCTTGTCCACTTCCTCTTTTTCCGCCCGTGCCTGATGCAAGTCGGTGTGCAATTTAGTAATAGCCTGTTCAGCCTGACGCAGCTGGCTCTGGAGCTCTTGTTTGTCGGTTTCAAACTGTCTGACGACTGCCCCATGCTTCCGTTCAAGGAGTGCTCTTTCAGCCAGAGCGGTTTCGAGCTCTTTCAGATATTTTGTCCGGAGTTCCGTGAGAACCTGTTTCCGTGTCGCCTCCTGCGTTTCCTTGACGGCCTTTTTCAGACTTTCTTCAGCCGCAATTGCCGCATTCTCGAGGGAGCTATGGAATGCTTCCTCGGACTGCTTCTGAAGCTGGCGCAGCTCTCCTGCTATCCGTTGAATTTCAGGGCCCAATGCGTCCAGCGCTATGAATAGATTCGTCGATTGCGTTTTGAGATCAGACATTTTTCGATCTAAAGTGCAGTATAGGATAGGCTGTGGAGTGCGTTAAAGTCTCATAACCGTCAGCTATGTTAAATGGAGGGTCCGACGCGGGGAATAGGCCGGCGGGCGGCAAGGGCATCCGGAAACTGCTCAGCGGGCCGAAAGACCTGGTGTAAACGGCGATGTGGGGGCGGCCCTTCGAATTCGACCAGCACCCAGTTTGAAAACCGAGAGAGGGAAGTGCGATGAGATATTTTAGGGAATTGCTGCTAAGTGCTGCCCTGTTGTGCGCTGTCAGCGCGCGGGGAGATGCCCAGGCGCCGACGCCGGAGGCACCCGCAGCACCGCAAAAGACCGTTCCGAATTTCGTGCCCGTTACCGATGCGATGTTGCGAGCTCCCAAGCCCGAGGATTGGCTGTTGTACCGCGGTAATTATCAGGGCTGGGGCTACAGTTCGCTCGAGCAGATCAACAAGTCCAATGTCAAGAGTCTGCAATTGGTGTGGTCACGCATGATGGCTCCCGGTCTCAATGAGATCACACCCATTGTCCACGACGGAGTCATGTATCTGGGCAATCCGGGCGACGTGATCCAGGCGATCGATGCCGGCACCGGCGACCTGTTCTGGGAATACCGTCACCCATTGCCGCCGCGGGAACAGTTCCCAGCGACCCACGGGCAGCGCAAGCGCTCCATC
>QHXC01000541.1 GCA_003222815.1 Acidobacteriota bacterium
CTGGAACTGTATCCGGATAATCCGGACAGAGGCCAGGCGCTGGCTCAGGCCAAGGCGTCCCACCAGCGGTTTGGTCAGAAGCACATGCCCACGGAAGAGGATTATGCCCGGCATCCGATGATGCACAGAACCGACACGCTTGACGTCGTTTTCGTGTTCAGCGGTGAGGCTGATCTAATCACTGACCTCGAAGAAGTTCTTCTTACCCCTGGAGATTGTGTCATTGTCCGCGGAACAAATCATGCCTACAGTGTGCGTGGAACAGAGCCCTGCATGATGATGGGTGTAATGATTAACGCATTACCTTTGGATTAATGTGAGTTTGGCTTTTTCGTGGCGGCGCGATTCTTCTCCGGTCGGAGGGTGCCCGTCGCCACAAAGAGCTATACGATATCCACGAGCACGATGCCCCTTGCGAGGACCGGAGGATATTTTCGGCTCCTTTGCCCGGAACCAAGCGTTCTGAATCGTAAGCGGCGGACCATCTCAAAACCGGCTGTTCGGACGTTTGCAGGAGGGCACCTTACCTCAACTCCTGAGTTGTCGCCCAGTGTTTACCTATCCCGACGCCACCTCTTGGATGTCAATGTCCTCGTCGCTTGGGGTTGGTCCGATCACGTCGACCATGAGCGGACGGTGACGTGGATCGCCGCCGCCAGAAAGCAGAAGGGCACGATCCTGCTGACGTCGGCGATCCCAGAACTCGGCTTCGTGCGGATTTCTGTCCAGCGCACGGCAGGACGCGTGACGGTGAAGGAGGCGAGCAAAACGTTGGCAAGCATGGTGACTTCCCTGGGAGCCCGGCATGTTTTTCTGGCCGACGACCGGCGACCCACTGACTTCCCGGAGTGGTGCCTTCATGCATCGCGAACCACGGATGCTCACCTTCTCCAACTGGCAGAAGCTCATGGGGCGAGACTCGTCACGCTCGACACTGGCATCCCAGGCGCTTTTCTCGTTCCCGCACTGGCCGCAAGAAGCCGATGACCGTCCTAATAGTTGTTGCAGAACCTTTCAGACCACACGTAACATGCTGGCGATTCATTCCCCTGAGCATTTGAAAAAAGGATGGAGACGCATGACGCTAAAGGATCGTTGCCGGAGCAATCGGACCGCCTGGGCTGTTGTGGTCCTGGGAGTCGCCGTTATTCTCGGCGTTTCGCTTGCAAACGGGGGCCAGCGATTCGACCTGGGTAGCGAAGCAATCTACGAGGGACGCCAATCCACAGGTTACCCCCAATTGGTTTCCGTCGAGCGGCTACCGGAAACCGCAATGGAAGGTGAGATGTGCGCGTGGGTGCAGGCGGGCAGCCCGGCTCTTCTGGCCTCCGCGATTGGGCAAGAGCGGCTAATGGCCCAGTCGGCATCCGCTTCCGTGGCAGATAGGCGCAGTTCCGCCATCCTGAACCGGCCTCCCGCGCGGGAGATTCGCGATCCCTATCCCACCTACAGCGCCGTCGCCGTGGATCCGAAGAACGGCGAAATCGTCCTCCAGGATGAGAACCTCTTTCAGCTCATGGTCTATGACCGCATGACCAACACGCCGCCCACGGCAAGATTGTCCGAACCCAAACGGATTATCGGCGGGCATGATACGAAGATGGAGTTTAATTGCGCTATCTACATTGACCCCAAGACCGGGGACCTCTATTCCGTCAATAACGATACCCTCGATACGATGACGGTTTTTTCACGCAACCAGAGCGGCAATGTGCACCCCGCCCGGGAACTGAGCACCCCGCACCGAACCTACGGAATTGCAGTGGACGAAGCCCGTGACGAAATGTTGTTGACCGTCCAGGACCCACCGATGGTAGTGGTCTATCACAAGTACGCCAAGGGACAAGACAAACCGCTTCGGGTGCTCCGCGGGGACCGAACTGGATTGGAGGACCCCCATGGAATTGGCCTGGACACCAAGAATGGCTGGATGTTCGTGGCCAACTATGGAAATGTCGCCGCTCATCCGGATGGGGGCGGAAACAGCTTGCCCGGAAGGGGCTATGCCGAAATGCGGCCGGGTTCCGGCAAATTTGAGCCTCCTTCGATCACGGTTTATCCCATCCAGGCTAGCGGCGACACTCCTCCGCTGCGGGTCATTGAGGGACTGAACACCCAGTTGAACTGGCCCGCCCACATTTCCGTGGACGAAGAGCGCGGCGAGGTCTATATCGCCAATGATGGAGCCGACTCCATTCTGGTGTTCCGCGTGACCGATTCCGGCAACGTCACTCCCACGCGTGTGCTGAAAGGTCCCAAGACCCAGATCCGAAATCCCACCGGCATATACGTAGATACTGTCAACAACGAATTGGTGGTCGCCAACATGGGTAATCATCGGGCAACGGTCTATCCGCGCGCGGCCCAGGGGGACACACCTCCGATCCGAATCATTCGAACCGCCGCCGACGGCACACCCGCCCTCCAGATTGGAAATCCGGGCGCCGTCGCCTACGACACAAAACGGGATGAAATCCTGGTGCCGAACTGAGTGGCTCATCCGCAGATTGCGGCCTTCGCCAGGCTGGCGAAGGGAGGCGACGCTCCACGCCGGCGGATCTTCGGACAGGCCACCAAGCTCAGCCGGACGATGCATGACATCCGGTACAACGAAGCCCGCGATGAGTTTTACGTTACGAACCCGTTTGCGCAGGCAATCCTCACTTTCCGCGGCGGGGCCGACGGACAGGAAGCCCCGATCCGGGTTATCCAGGGATCGAAAACCAAGCTCATTAGCGCGGATACGCTGGAAATCGACACGATCCATAATGAAATCTTTGTGCCGCAAGGTGACGAAGTCCTGGTTTTTCCTATGATGGCTGATGGGAACGTGGCTCCGATCCGCGTTCTGCGGGGCGGCGCCAAAGCGGGCTGGCGGACCGGGGGTGGGATCGCAGTGGACCCCATCCACAATCTTTTAGTGACCGACGGGACTATTGAAGTCGAGGGCCAGGGATATCGGACCACCTTTCGGCTGGGCCGGGAATCCATCTTGATCTTTGACCGTCTGGCGGATGGAGACGTTAAGCCATTGCGCGTCATCCGGGGTCCGAACACGGGGATTCATGCCATCCGCCAGATCCAGGTCCTGCCGAAGGGCGGCTGGATCGTTATCGCTCAAATCACCGACGGCGGTATCT
>QHXC01000542.1 GCA_003222815.1 Acidobacteriota bacterium
GAACCTCGGCGCCATCGATTGAATGCTTGCGCTGCCGGTTGATGACAAGATAGTTGCATCGAGGTGGAGGCTCCATAATGAATGAGCGGCTGCGAATGCAAGCCCGATGGGGCGCAGCCATTAAATAAACGGGCGCCTAGGCCTCGCCGTTTGTCGTCTGTCCGAATTGCAGCGCCTGCTGGCGTGCTGTGTTCTGCGTCGTATAAGCTTCGTAAGCTCTGACAATCCGCTGCACGAGAGGGTGCCGCACGACGTCTCTTTCATTGAAGTGGATGAAGCAGACTCCTTCGACGCCGGAGATCACGTTTCGGGCTTCAATCAGTCCCGATAATTTTCCAAAGGGAAGGTCGATCTGCGTAACGTCGCCGGTGATGACGGCTTTACTGTTATAGCCGATTCGAGTAAGAAACATTTTCATCTGTTCCGGAGTCGTGTTCTGTGCTTCATCGAGAATGACAAATGAATCGTTCAATGTGCGGCCGCGCATGAACGCGATCGGCGCAATCTCAATGACACCTCGTTCCAGATGACGGTCAACCCGTTCAACGTCGAGCATGTCATATAGCGCATCATAGAGAGGCTTCAAGTATGGATCGATTTTCTCCTGCAGTGTTCCGGGGAGGAAGCCAAGACGCTCGCCGGCCTCGACCGCCGGACGCGTGAGGACAATACGGGTAATCTTCTTCTCCAACAACGCCCGGACTGCCATGCTGACCGCCAAGTACGTTTTACCAGTACCCGCTGGTCCGATGCCGAAAACCATGTCGTATTTCTCGATCGCCTCCAGATAGAGCTTCTGATTAAGCGTCTTGGCCGCGACATTTCGTTTCCCGGCCTGGAGATTTTTGGTGCTGGAAACCACGCCTCTCAAGCTCTGCGACGTGTCCTCGGAAATGATCCGGATGATTGATTTCAAATCGCCGTTCGCAAACTTTACACCCTCGGCCCGCAATTGCGCGTAGTCTTCCACCAGACGTTCGACCAGTTGGACATCATGATCCTCACCGTCAATGCTCAGATTGTTTTCGCCATCGATGTGAACTTGAACTTTTAGGAGAGACTCGAGATATTTGATATTGCCGTCGTGTGTTCCGAAAAACTCGGCGATCCCGTCGCCGATGCGAATGCTTTTCTTCATCCTACGTTATGAACCTGAGTGGATTATAACATGGTGTCAGACGCGTTGACTGGGCCTCTGGCCACTGGTATCATCTTGATTCTTCTAAGGAGACTTGATGGCAAACCATCCATCCGCAGTTAAGCGGTATCGACAGAGCCAACACCGGCACCTGGTCAATCAGAGGAATCGGCATAAGCTGAAGACACAGATGAAGAGACTGAGGACCGCGATTGTGACAGGCAAGGCGGCCGATGCAAAGATACTTCTGCCGGAGACATTCAGCCTGATCGATAAATCGGTGCAGAAAGGCGTGATCAAGGAGAACACGGCCCGTCGATATAAGTCCCGCCTCACGAAAACCGTGAACGGTTTGGCCGCTTAGCCGATCAATTTCCAAAGCATCGCGTCGAAATAGCCCTCAGGATTCGGCGTAGAAGTTTTGAATGCGCGATCGGCAAAGAGCAGCACGCGAAAACCGCCAGCGATTTGCTTCCAGTCGAATTTCTTGCACGAAGTCACGAAGCCAGTCGCCTTCCACGCCGGCACCAGCGCGGCGGCTGCCACATCCTTTGCGCTTCTCTTTCCGGCCAGCGACTTCCCGACAAAAAGCTGTCGCCATACGCGTACAATGCGAGACAAGACGATCAGCGGTTCCACCCCCTCATCCAACATCGCACCAATCACCTGCGCAGCCTTTTTGTAATCGCGCGCCAAAACCGCGTCATCCAGTTCAAACGGGCTGAACCGCTCGGAGCGGAGAATGAGAACATCGATATCTCGCAATTCGATCGGTCGTGCATCACCGACATAGGTACGCAATTTCTCGATCTCGCTGTGAAGTTGATAAAGATCGATCCCGACATTATCGACCAGGTATCGCGCAATCTCCGGAGTGAGCTTGTAACGGTCCATCAACCATCGCGCCACATCAGCCGGCTTGAGCGGGTCAATTGCGATAATTGGAAAGAGCTTTGCCAGGGCATCGACAGATTTACGCACGCTTATAACGAGCACGATTTTCAGAGAAGAATTCGCAACCCTCTGGAGCTCAGTTAATTCTTCCACCCGGCCTTTGGTGAGCCTGTCCGCATTTGTCACAATAATTGCCCGATTCTGAGTAAAAAGAGAAGGTGTTAACGCATCATCCATGAGGCGTCCCACAGGAATTTCCTCGAACTCTTTCACGGCATATTTCTCAAAAATCCAGGCTCCGCCAAAGATTCCTTGCCACACAGGCCGGGAATCCTCGACAAGAAAATCGTCTTCACACATAAAGACGAAAATGTTCTGGTCCGGTTTGGGTTGAGACTGCCGGAATTCGGAAAACTTCATGGTTTTGAATGCAATACAGATGCAACTAAAGAAGACGCGAAGCGGCGTGCGAGCCGGTCGGTAGCTGCTGTGTCCTCAAGCACGAACTCATTGGAGTTTTGTGCCAGCTCAAACACGTCACGAAATGTCCAACGGTCGTTTTGAAAAAGGACCGCCCCAGTCTTAGTATCCGTGAGCCGGACGTTCAAATCGACGAGAATGCTATACGACGAACCCCGCCCCTGTTGATTAAAAATGATGGGAACCGCAGTGAAGCTCAGAACCTCACCGGCAACGACTAGATCGCCAGCTTCAGCCGGTACAACTTGGAGTCGAGTCCGCCGGATAAACTCCCGCCGGACCGCTTCC
>QHXC01000543.1 GCA_003222815.1 Acidobacteriota bacterium
CGCTACCCCATTGAGGGAGGAGGACTTCCGCGCGACAAAACAAATTAAATTCGTGGCAAAGCAATGTTGCAATTTCAAGAATCAATGTTGCTTTGCGATAAAGCAATGTATCGCCGTGACGGATCGAATTGTCTTGGCCACAAAGAAGACTGTCGGCGTGACCCGGATAACCCGCGCCGTCAGGGCACTACCTGTGTCGGTCGCGAAGAAAAGCATCAATGACGCGTTGCCAGTCATCTCGGAGACGGAGTTAATCTTCATCGCGGGAAAGCAAAACCTTATTGAAGGGGAAGCTCGCGGCCGGACCGGAAACAGGTTGTGACACGTGACGTGTCACCAGATGTCGGGGGAGCCAACATTCATTCCGGTATTTCAGCGGCACAGCGCCCGTTTAAATTTCAAATCGTTCCCGTTCGGGATGTGACTCAACTTTCATAGGTGCTGTGGTTACGGGCGGTTCACAAAACTTTCCCCTGACAGCAGTGATCGAAGCACGCGGATCTCTCCGCTAAACGGGTACGGAATGTTCTGTCTGTAGTGCTGCAACTGATTCAAAGGGAAGCGGAGAGGGGGATTCGTGCCCTCACCAGCCCTTATCTATCTGCAAGTTACAGAATCCAGATTGCCAACGTTGCCATACTTGCCACCGATGCCAGCAACCACTGCACGCTATTGCACGCTGGAACAGTTCTCTCATCACGCCGATTACACGCGACTTCTCCGTCTTATCTGCCAGAATCAGCAGAATCGCCCAGTTGACGAAACACGCGTGTTTGTTACGATTCAGGCATGCGTTATCCTCAAAGGGTGGTCATCCCGATGCACAACCTATCGTTTACCGTCCATCTGTTCCGGGAAGGCGACACGTACGTCGCCCACGTTCCGGAACTTGATATCTCAAGTTGGCGGCGAAACGCAGGAAAAGGCGCGCGCCAATATACGCGCGCCAATATAAAGGATGCGGTACGCGGGTTCCTTGAAGCGGCGGAAGACAACAAAGGTATCCTAGATGAGATCCTCGAAGAAGCCGGATATCAGCGCATCGGCGCGGAATGGAAAGGGCCGGAATTCGTTGGCATCGATCGGGTCACAATGAACCTCTGATGAGATGCCGGCGATCGCAACTCCTGGAGAGGCACGTATCCGGCGATTACAGGTATTGGCGGACACGAAAACCGCTCACATGCTCATTTTTCTCTCGTGATGAGGCCTTTCTTATCAAGCTCCTCGAAACGGGCAGGATCCTCGTTGTTCTCGCAGACGTACTCCTGCAGCCGGGTGCCGGGCCGTAGCATATATTTGCTCGTCATCGTATAGGGATGCAGGAGCGCCTTGGGATCATCCACGGTGGCGGAGTATTCGATCGTGTTGTAATCCACGCGCGTGAATCGCTCGACGATATGGAGCGCGTCCGTATTGATCTTCGATCCCACGAGTCTTTCCTTAAAGCCGGTGACATCGACGACCAGCGTGTCTCCTTCCCAGTGACCGACCGAGTCCCCCAGCCAGGCCGGATCCAAGTCCTCCGGATGCTTCTCGTTGAGCGGGATCAAGCGGAACGCGTGACGCACTTCCATCAGAAGGACGATCAGGTTTGGCGTCTGCACGAACTGGTGCGGGTAAAGCGATAGCCCGCCAAGCTCCAACTCGGGAATGCAGCGGGACGTGTAATCATCGGCATTGCGGCGGTTGTAGGCCTCCAAAACAAGTTTGGCGGCCCAGGGCTGGTAAGGAGGGTTGGCTCCTTTCCGTACACTGCCTCCCCGGCCTGGTTCGGCAACTCCGACTCCCTGGTTGGCTTCTGCCCAGGTTCCAGGTTTGTCGCTTCCCGGCTGCCAAACACCCGAGAGATCTGGATGCCCGTCGGGCGTACGCGGGACGGGTGGCAGTGCTCTTTGGTTTTGCGCCATTGCCGGGACAGACGTCACGAGAATCGCGAAGACCAGCCCAACAGAAGCAATAATTTTAATTGTCATATGCGGATTCCCTCATTGCGGCTGAACGGGGGGCCTATTGCCGCCATCACCGTTGCCGGCGGGAGGTCCGGATCGAGCTTGTTGCCGTTCTTTGCGAACGTCACGAATCTGGAGTGCGCCCAATTGCTGCCGTCACGCGCCTGCCACCCAAAAACCGTGACAGTATCGCCTGGTAACATGGTTTCCGTTCTCTTCCAGCCGACTCGGTTCAGCACAACGGGCGGATAACCCTCAAACTTCCAATTCGCCACTTTGCCGTTCGGATCCTTCACATCGATGAAAAAATAGAAGTGGGGATTCGTCCACTGAATGCTTGTGACGACACCGGTCAACGTGACGGGTTTGTTACCGTCGTACTCCGCGCCGAACGAATGATGCGCCAACAAAGGCGCAGCGGCCAGCAGACAACACGCAAGTAGGATGAGTCTCATATGCCTCCATACCAGGTGCCGCCGCCTTTTCGGTAATGGTCCCTGCGGTCTGTGACGACGATTCGAGAGAGATATTTGGTATTTTTCCAGCCCATTTGACGCCCGAGACGAAGGCGGAGGGGAGCGCCAAAGTCGGCGGGCAAGGCCTCACCATTCATGCCATAAGCGAGCAGCGTCTGCGGATGCAGAGCGTCTGCCATGTCGTGGGTCTCCCACAATGCGCGCACAAGTGTCCGGCTTTGATTGGGATTCGGAAATGGCTCGAAGACGACGTATCGCGCCTCCGGACGCGTTCCGGCAAGATCCAACACCGTCGCCAGCCGCACGCCGGTCCATTCGGCAATATAGGACCAACCCTGCTCGCAGGCGTGCAACAATATATGGCTTTCGGCCGGCAGGCCCTGGAGCTCTTCGAGCGAAAAAGATACGGGACGGGCAACTAACCCCTCGACAGACAAGCGCCAGTTCTTGAAACCGTCCGCGAGAAGAGCCAGATATTTTTCGTCCGTGGGATGCCAGCCGTTCACCGTTGGGATCTTCGAAATGTCACTGCGTTTGAATTCGCGAGCCAACGAATGTCCCGAGATGATGAGACGTTGAGAGGCATAGGTAAGCGTTTCCCCGACCCCGACAATGCCCGCGTGATCCGGTGGGACCAAACCGTA
>QHXC01000544.1 GCA_003222815.1 Acidobacteriota bacterium
AGACTCTATCTTCGCCAACTACACCATCAGCGATGGGGAAAGAGATATGCCGCAGTTGGACATGTACTATACGATGTTCAACGCAATACGCAGCCAAACGTTCGGCTTAACGGAAACGCGTGTTTTCTCCCCCACCGTCGTCAATTCCGCCACCTTGGGGTGGGTTCGTCCGTATGCAACTACGGTCACCACCACCAACGGTCTCGGGCCAGCGATACCGAAGAATCTGATATTTCTTGAGGGAAGTGGTCCCGGCTCGGTTGTCATCGGAGGTGGCGCGACC
The DNA here is from genome assembly GCA_003222815.1 of Acidobacteriota bacterium. GTDB lineage: Bacteria > Acidobacteriota > Terriglobia > 20CM-2-55-15 > 20CM-2-55-15 > 20CM-2-55-15. The sequence goes on from QHXC01000544.1 coordinate 284, forward strand.
ACGACCGCCCCGTCATCCGTCACGCCGGCGCCGGGCAACAACCCTTATACCGGGATCAATGAATACTACAGCCTGGCCGATGACCTGCGCTTCACCAAAGGCAAGCACTCTTACAGCGCGGGTGTTTGGGTGCAGCGGGTACACGAAAACTCGTTTGGGGCAGCTCAGTTTTCAGCAGGAGGCGCCAGCTATCCGACCATGGCGACATTTCTCCAGGATCTCCCGAGCAATCCGTTCAACCTGAACCGGAATCCCGTGATGCTCGGATACCGGATGACGCAAGGCGCCTGGTATTTCCAGGATGAAATGAAGCTCCGTTCGAATCTGACCCTCCGCTTGGGGCTGCGGCACGAAATGACCAATGGTTGGAACGAAGTGGGGGGCCGCTGTTCGAACTACGTGTTTGACCAGAATTTTGTGATCTCGACGGAACCGCGCATGGGCAAATCGTGCCTCACTGAGAATCACGCGAAATTGTTGTTGCAGCCGCGCGTGGGCATCGCGTGGGATCCGACCGGCACGGGAACCTGGGCCGTGCGGGCCGGCTTTGGAATCCACAACGATCTCCAGGACAATCTCGCGAACCGGACCTATTCCAATCCACCGTTTAACGCGCGCGAGCAGATTGCGGGCCCGACTCTCTCTCTCATTCCGCTCCAGAAGAACACCCCGCTTCCGCCTACTTGTGGCACCCGAGGGGCGCCTGCACCTCCCACCTGCGGGCTCTATGGCCCGGGGGGTGTCGATCCAGTCCTGCGCACACCAACCAGCCAGCAATGGAGCTTGACCATAGAACGCGGGATCACAAGAGACCTCATGCTTTCGGTGGGCTATGTGGGGAGCCAGTCCTACCACACTCCGCTTTCTGTGAATGCCAATGCCATCCAACCCCAGGTGTGCGCCAATCCGCAGGGATGCATCAGCGGTGGGACAGCCCAGAACGGCAACCCTATCCCCGTCAGTCAACGGGTCTTGGTACCGCAGGGGACGTTCTACCATCCGCCGGGTCCGCGCCCGAACCCCAATGTGGGTAACGGCACTCAATGGTTCGATCAGGGGACCTCGAGCTACAATGCTATGGATGTCTCGCTGACGAAGCGCATCAGCCACGGGCTCGTTTATAAAGCGAATTACACCTATGGAAAAGCGATGGATTTGAATTCCGCCATCCTGGCGCCTTCCGCTGGAAACGAGCCATCGAATCTCCCGAGTCCGTATGACCGTCGCAGGCTGAACCGCGGGGTCGCATCCTTTAGCGTCCTCCACCAGTTCAGCGGATACACCAGCTATCAGTTGCCGTTCGGGAATGGGCAGCGCTTCGCAAGTGGCGCCAGCGGGGTGATGGAGAAGCTGATCGGCGGCTGGCAATGGAACACGGGCGTCCGGGTTGCGAGCGGATTCCCCTTCACGCCTTTGGCTGGTTCGAATATTACTGGAACCGGCGATCAGAGTAATTCCGACGTGCCCAACTGGAATCCGAACTTTAAGGGGCCGGTAATTGTGGGGAGACCGGATCAGTGGTTCGATCCGAGAGCCTTCGTGCTGCCGCTCCAAGGGACCTTTGGGAACGTGGCGCGCGGATCGCTGCGTGGTCCGGGCCTGTTCAATGTCGACACGTCGTTGTTCAAGAACATGAGAATCTCTGAGGGATTGAAGCTGTCATTCCGGACCGAGGCGTTCAATGTTCTCAATCACCCCAATTTCGCGTTCCCGAATGAGGTCGTTTTCTCGGGCAACAACTACAGCTCATCGGGTGGCGTCATTTCAAATACGGCAACGACCTCGCGGCAAATCCAGTTCGCGCTCAAGCTCCTGTTTTGATTTTGCTCTGCTCGCCGTTGACTGATGGAGTAACCGCTGGTGAGACCAGCGGTTACTCCATCAGTCCGTAAAATGCGCAGCAAACCGCGGCAGCGCCTTCGACACCAGCGTACTAGGCGAGCGGACCAGTGCACTGGCGGAACATCCGCATCAAGACGGAATAACTTGGGATCTTTTCGTTCGCACTGAGGAGGTTCGCGAGATGCGACACGGGTTCGCGTGCGTGATTGCGGCGGCGGTTCTCGTCGCAGCACCGGGGACATCCAAGATCATCAGGCGCGGCTAGGCGAGCCGGCTGGCCAGGGCGTGGTGGAGGGCAACGAGCTTCCCTATCGGCCTGAGGCGCTGGCGAAGAAGCGGCAGAATTTCGAGAATCGTTCGACCGCCGATCCGGACTCGAAAGGGTACCTGCCTGGTGTGCCCCGCATCATGTACATGCCGTTTCCATTTCAAATCCTCCAGACTCGCGATCACGTGGCGATCGCCTTCGAGTACGACCGCGGCATTCGGACCATCTACACGAACGGTACTGAGCATCCCAAGGGGGCCATCAACTGGTGGATGGGAGACTCGCGCGGCCGCTGGGATGGGAACACGCTGGTGATCGACGTCACCAACCTCAACGGTATACGTGGTTTGACGACTCCGGGAACTTCTATACTAACGCCGCGCATCTGGTCGAACGCCTGACTCTGATCGATCCGGATACGATCCACTATGAAGTCACAGTTGAGGACCCGAAAACGTACACCCGGCCGTGGAAGCTGGTTTGGGCCCTCGTGCGGCAGAAGCAACCGGGGTTCGAGCTGCTGGAAGAGGCGTGCCGGGAGGGGGAACGCGACGCATCGCGCATTCGCGAGGCCGGCGGCTACAGGTATTACTTCGGCGGGAGCTGGCGGGGACGCTAGGTCCTCTTGGCGGCCAGAATGTTCACAGCGCGGCAAGCCGCTACCAAAATGTGAGCCGCGAATTGCGCGAATGACGCGAATGGGCCGTCCGCAATTACTGCAATGTGGGCAATTCTGTGCGGCCCATTCGCGTCATTCGCGCAATTCGCGGCAAAAAAATCTTCGCAAAAACCCAAGAAACCCGCCATTAGTAGTACAAAATGGTCAAATTTCGCGAAGCCTAAGCAAACGCGGGCTAGAGCCCGCGTTCCAGGAGTGGGCACTCTCCTCGGTATGAGGCACACTCTTACGCTCTCAAGCACGGAGGTGGCGTTCGCCCGAGACGCGCCGTGCGTCCCGAACTATTCCCCGTCGTGAGCCTGCAGTTGAAACCTCTTTCTATTTTCCACGCAGGTGCTGAAGGTCCTTTTCGTTCTCGGTGCAGACCGACTCCAGCAGATCGCCACCCAGATACAGCTGCGGGCCAATCGTAACCGTCCATGGTTCGGTATACGCCTTGGGATCGTCGAATGTGAATCGAATCTCCAAATGCCCAAAGTCGCGGCGACGGAACCGCTCGGTCATCCGCAGGGCGTCCGTGTGGGGGTGGCCGGAAAAATCAAGCCAGGTTTTATCGTTATATCCTGCCGTTTCCACCACCAGCGTTTCACCTTCCCAATATCCGACCGAATATCCCATGAAGGCCGGGTTCACATCCTTGGAAAGAACGCGGCCATCGGTAAAGATTTGCCGATAGGTCATCGAGTTCTCATAGAGGATCACCACTAAGCCTGGAGTTTGGATGACCTTCCAGGGAGCGGGAAATGAGCTGATCATGGGCCCGGTCGGGAGGCAACGCGTGTAGGGGAAGTCCTTGGAAAAATCCGCCCCGCGCTGCTTGAACAGCGTGGCCGCCCAAGGCTGCATCGGCACTTCCTCTGGCTTCAGGTCCGCGGCGATGTTGTTCAGGTACTTTGGCGGGACACCGGTATTAGCGGGGCCGGCATTCGGCATCCACCACATTCCGGACAGGTCCGGCTTGCCGTCCGGGGCTCGCGGGGCCGGCGCGGAGAGGTTGGGCTTCCCGTCGGCCGTGCGAGGGATGTTCGTGTTCTTGACGTTCTCCCATTGCGCGAGGGCGGGCGCAGCGGACAGGATTCCCACTAAGAGCCAATTCGTTGCCTTCATTTGATCACCTCTTTGCGTAGATGCCCGTAGACCAGTTCGTCGGAAAACGGAACACCCTTAGCACCGAAATCTCGCACATGTCAAAGCAAAATAACAACACGCAAAATAACAACACGCGTCTCACGCCTACGAGCAACGCCGGATTCACTCTTGGGACATCTGAATCGCGTTGTAGTAGTTCTGAATACGCCCTTCCCGAAAGGCTTTGACCAGATCTGCGATCGAACAACGCAACATCACGTAATTACTTGGAACGCGCCGTAGCCTTGCTCCAGGCGCAAAGTGAGAACTGCGAATCAAGGTGCTGTAAGAGTCTACAGGCAGAGTTGCGAGATTCGTGTAAAACCGCTGCCAATCGTCTCCCTGATCAAACAGGTATTGTTCGACATTGGACGTATAAAACGTTGTCACTATAGCTTGGTGTTCTTTGAGATAACCCGCGGCAGCTCTAATCGCTTTTGTCCCCGCGAAATTTCCAACCAACGGCACGATGAGATTCTGTCTCTCCATCTCACGCAAAAACTGGAAATTGTCTTCGCTGGCGAGATAACTCCTGGGCTGTCCGTCATCGTCGGTTGCCATCATTAAATCCGCATAGCTCCCGCCATAGAATCCGCCGAAATAGGCAACGCCTGGGCCTGCATCAAAGAAGGTCCGATAGATACCGTCGACGTCCGATTGGTCCTGCCGGGAGAGGAAGAACCGCCGGTCCTTCATCAAGTGGTCCTTCATCGCTTGCAGATTTTGAGTGAACAACTGAGCGTCGCCCGGAACCCGGCCAAATGCCTGGAACAACGCACTGACAGTTGACTTATCGCTCAAACCGGCAGGCGTCCTTCGCGAAAACAATCTCGAAATAAACTCAACGCGATTGAGCGACATTTCAAACAATGCCTTGTAGATGAGGTGCTCCAACATATTCTCGCGCCGGATATCAAAGATGAAGGCTATTCGCGGCCGAAGCGCGGCGATGTAACTAAAATTCTGTTCAGGCCCAACACCCAGATAGACCCCGCCGGGCTTTGTCGATTTTTTCAACTCGGGAATGAGGGCGGCAAATTCGCGTTCATTAGACATGTATTGGAACCGAAAGGAGCCCGCTTCTTCGGAGAAGCCGGTCACCATCCGCCAGAAGTACGTTCCGACCCATCCGCCTCATTGAAACATTCTCCAATGCCGAATAATTCGCGAACAAACTTTATAGTGGAGAAGCAGACTTCGTTACTACAGAAAAGGAAAATTCGTCACAACGCGGCAAAAAAATCTTCGCAAAAATCCAAAGAAACCCGCCATTAGTAGTACAGATGGACGGGGCGCCGTGACGCATCTCCTCGAGAGGCGCATATCACGCGAGGAAGGGAATCATCAGAACAACAGCTTCAATGCGAACTGGATCTGGCGCGACGTCGTCGAGGTGCTCGTGATAACGCCGGCCGAGGAGCTATAGTTATTCCCCGCGAATACGACTGCATTGGGTTCGGCAAAGTTCGTGTGATTCAGAACGTTGAAGGCCTCCGCCCGGAACTGCAAGTTCCACTGCTCATTGATACGGATCTTCTTGAACAGCGATGTATCGACGATGGTCAGAGCAGGTCCAGTCAAGGATCCGCGCGACACATTTCCGAACGTTCCGGAAAGCGGCAGCAAGAAAGCATTAGGATCGAAATACTGGCCTGTTTTCTTGAACCCGTCCACTCCCAGGATCGCGTTCCCCTTGAAGTTGGGATTCCAGTTGGGCACGTCGGGATTATCCGTATCGCCGGTCCCGGAGGTGTTCGCGCCGACTTGGGGCGTGAAGGAGAAGCCGCTCTGGACGTTGAATATTCCGTTCCATTGCCAGCCGCCAATGAGGTTGTTCAACCAGTCGGTGACGCCGCTGGCGAACCGCTGCCCTTGTCCGAATGGGAGTTGATAGGCGAAATTAGTATTGAACTGGTGCCGGAGACTGAAGGCCGCGATTCCCCTGCTGAGGGCGAGATTGAACGGATTCAAGACCGCCTTCGGCTGATTCGTGCTGTAGTTGGAGGAGCCCCCCGAATTGTAATCGATCGCCTTGCCGAAGGTGTAGTTGGTCTTGAAGCTCAGGCCCCGGCTGGCGCGCTGGACGACGGAGACGTTGAATGAATTGTAACTCATGGTGCCTTCGAACATCTGGGAATTGCTCTTGTTCTGGAACGGATTGGGATAACAAGGTATGGATGTCCCCAAAGATCCGGCACACGTTCCCGTTGGCGCATTGTACGTGGTCCCTTGCGGTACTGTGACCACGGGCCTGCCGACCCCGCCACTCAGGCATCCCGCAGCGTTCGCGCACACCTGGGAATGGGGTGCATTCAAATTCATCGGAAGCA
>QHXC01000545.1 GCA_003222815.1 Acidobacteriota bacterium
CTGCCCCTGCGAATTCGTGTTCCTGACGACTTCGCGAAATCCCAGTTTGTCCCCGTACCAGGTCAACGCCTGCGCGACGTCCGGCACGCTGATCGCCACGTGGTTCAATCTCACCGCAGGCTGACCGAGCGGGCTTTGCGCAACAGTCGTCTGAATGGCGGTTCCAACCAGAATCCCTGCAACGAACAGAAACAGACCACGCATAGACAGCTCCCTTCAGCAAGAAGAAAAAGGTAACGACTTTGACGTGACCTTGAGGTGACCCCCGAAGCACGGGCGACGGACAGGTTCGACCGTACTTCACCCAGCAAACACGGTCAAGTACAAAGTGCCAGCCTTCATGGCGCATCTTGGTCGAACTCCGCGCTTCACCACCGTTTCAACCTGCAGCCACCATTGTCTTAGTGCAAAGTGGCAGTTAGCTTGGCGGGCGGCGTCAAGCCGGGAGGCACGCGCGACGACACGTACGCCGCGATCGCAACCATGTCCTCTTGGGTCAGGTTGACGAGGACCAGCCTCATCAACTTTGCCGGTTCGCTATTCCGCGTGCTCTGTTGCATATCCCACATTTGTCTCACGATGTAGCTGGGCGACCGGCCGGCAATGGGCGGGATATCGGCCGCACCCATGAGATCCGGTCCATGGCAAGTGATGCACGGCGTCGTCTTACCCGGGATAAACTCTTTCCCGACGATTCTTGCACCTCCTGTCGTCACGAGGTCCTTGCCCTTCTTGATGCTGCCGACCGGCACGTAAGCAATGAATCCCGAGTGCGGATTGCGATACGTCTCAGCTTCCTCCTCGTTCTGCGGCATCTCGATGATGCGGCCGGCGATCGGTTCGGTCTTCGCGTGCTCAATCGGCAGGAACAGATTGCCCACAATCCGCGTCTTCGGCACCAGGTCCGTCTCGACCACTCGAGTCCAGGGCCACCACTTCATCGATCCAAAGTACTCCGCGGCGGCCTTTAGTTCGTCATCGGTCAGGGCCTTCGCCAGTTCGATCATTGTGTTCGTGTTCGGTTTTCTCGGATCGGCGGTGTGCCGCCGGCCCTCTCGGAAATCCTGGATCTGGCGCATGAAGTAAGCCACGGGGAGTCCCGCTATCGGGGCATTTTCCGGGCGTCCTTTTCCATTCGGCAGGTGGCACGACGCGCATCCGCGTGTGGCTTTGCCCAGGCGAGCGGGACCGTGTTTGACGACATTAGGCATCGGCGGATGGTCGTTAGGAAACCAGTCGATCACGTTCTGACCGTCGCGTATGTCCACGAGCGAATATGCCGTGTTGCTTCCCTTGATGCGCCTGGGCCTCGTCTGCTCGACCGGATCCTCGTCCGGACGCAAGTCCCGGTTGGGCGGGTTCTGAGGGCGAGCCTTTTCGCCCGGAGCGGGAGAGGCGTCGAAGCCATACGCCCACAATGGTTCGTGGTCGAAGTGAATAGCCGCAACATCGACGCCGCCTTTGTCGCCGGCGACCCCCGTTCCGGCTTCCGCCGGCGACTTGGCAGTCTGGACCGGTTGTAGCGTGGTGAGTCGATGGATGTCGTAATACCGTGTGATCGCGGCTCCCAGGGCGAACCACGTGATACTCAGGACGACGGGCCTCACATAACGCTTCACAAGCTCCCCCTTTTGTTTTCGGTTCCGCAGTATGCCAAACCAGGAGCGATTCACCAAGCATGTTATTCAGCGTACGTGACACATTTCAACGGAGAGCAAAAGCGTTTCGCAAACGGGGCAACACCCGTCTTTTCGTATTCCTTTACTTATAGTGAACCTGTCAGGCAAAATGACCACACATACGCAAGGAGAGAATAGCTATGGCGTTCCTCACGAAATCGTTGCCACGGCGGACCGTCCTGAGGGGGCTGGGCGCGACGATGGCGCTGCCATTCCTCGAGGCGATGCTTCCCGCATTCCCGCTGCGCGGGCTGGCGGGGGCGAAGCCGGTGCATCGCTTTCAGGCCTTCTATGTGCCGAACGGGATGGCCATGGAGTACTGGTTACCAAAAGGAGAGGGGACCGCCTTCGAGCTCTCACCCATTCTAGAGCCGCTGGCGCCGTACCGAAATCAGATGCTCGTGCTGTCGGGCATCAAAACGAGTTGGAACTACATCCATGCGGGCGCCTCCGGATCGTTTCTGACGGGCACAGCGCGCGGAGGACGAAACGAAATCGAGATCATCGCGGACGTGTCGATAGACCAGCTGCTCGCCAGGCACTTCGCCAGCGAGACGCAGGTGGCGTCGCTCGAGCTTTCGATGGATGCCCCGGCCAACGCTGGGGCGTGCACCGGCATCTTGAGTTGCGCCTATACACACACGCTCTCCTGGCGCAGCCCGACGCAGCCGTTGCCGATGGAGTGGAATCCGCGCGCGGTGTTCGAGCGGCTGTTTGGCGATAGCGGCAGCACGGACCGGTCCGCACGGGAACCGAGGTTGCGGCAGCACAAGAGCATTCTGGACTCGGTGACGGAGAAGCTGGCGAGCCTCAAGAAGGATCTCGGACCGCAGGACCAGGTCAAGGTCGATGAATATACCGAGGCGATTCGCGACGTTGAGCGGCGCATTCAGAGAGCCGAGGAACAGCGCGAGCTCGA
>QHXC01000546.1 GCA_003222815.1 Acidobacteriota bacterium
AAAAACGCCGCCTCCACAATCTCCAAATGCGTGCGCGGCAAATGGGTTACACCCTTGTGGAGGCCCATGCGTAATCCCTCCAGTTCCTTGAGAGAGGGGACTTCGCCTTTCCCGCAGGTTGTCCGAGACGCCCGTGTCCAGCGGACGACTTGTGGGTAACGCTCAAGCATCACCGCAAGGAGGCGTGGCTGCGTCATGAATAAAATTTCGCGCAGCAACCGAAGCTGACGCAGCCGGGGTGGTTTTCCATTTGCTTTCATCGGAAAACCACCCCGGCCTCGCGATCAGCGGATGCTCCGCGACATTCTCTTGGTCGCTCGGCCAGATTCAACGTCCATTCCGGCCTGTGACGGCTGTTCGGAAATTCCTTCAGGCATTTTTCAAACGTATCGGCTGCTTGCTTTCCGTCTTTCACCTCGAGGGAATTCAACCCCATGTCCGTCATGATGGAACGCGAGGAGACAACCTAACAGATATTTGCGCATTAGCTACTTGCCTTCTCAAGTCGAACCAGCGACTCCTTCACGCTTGGAGACTGTCCCGCTTCGACGTCGCTGCGCCGAAGCTCGTGGAACTTCGTGAGAATGTTATTGGCATTAGCAAGCACCTTGATTCGCTCGGCGTAGTCCGCGATACGCGGACCTGGCAAGGCCCAGAGAGCGAAGTCATCGGTGAGCACATCCAGGTAGGCGCGTGCTCCGCAGCAACCGAGACTTAGGGCGGGTTTCCCAGTGTTGACAGCCTGGGGTATGACAGCGCATGCCGGCCGCCCCAATGCCGGCGGCACACCGGGCTCCACTTGTTGAACGGCTTCTGTGATCGCGAGGCTCTGCCTGGAATTCGCGAACAAGAGGACCGTTGACGGCGGAAGCGGCGTGGAAGCGAGCGGCGCATAGACGACATATTTTGCCTCGTCCTTCAAGACGGGAATTCCAGGAATGTCTTCAGGACGCACGTAGCCAAGGTCAGCGAAGACCTTTAGAGAGTCGTTCAGGTTTTCCTGCTGCGAAGGTGTCGCCAGCGGCATGTGATGCGTGAACATGCCTACGGCGCAATTGCTGTGGTCCTTCGGAGACGTAACAAGGGCGCCCCTGGCTCCCCACTCCCAAAACACGCAGCCGGCTGCGGCTGGCTTCGAGGGACCGGATACTCCTTGAGGCGGCTTGTCGGTCAGACAAACTGCCACGGGCGCAACTCGAAGTCTTAGAGACTCCATCAGAGTCTCGGCGATCAAAGAATAGTCACTCATCACAATTCCCCTTTCATTGGTGAACGCGGGCTAAAGCCCCCGACTACATTTGTGGTCAAGCGTTTCGGTTCCCATGTAGTCGCGGGCTTCAGCCCGCGTTCCTTCCAAATCGATCAGTTCTTCTGAGGACCAAGGCCTTTGCTGTAAAGCAACTGATTGATCTCCGGGTTGAGCCCGACGGCGAACCACTTTTTCAGAAGATCCTGTTGCGCCGGTGTCAGCACCTCCTCGCTGTCTTTGAACAACTGCAATGTGGCGGCATTCACAGCGCGGTCGTACTTTTGGGCCATCTTGATCCACTTCTCCTGCTTATCGCCCTTCAGTTGCAGAACATTTGCCGTCCCGTGAGAGCACAGCTGCCCGGTTTTCATGGTCGGGCAGAAGATGGCCACGTCATCGTCAGCGGAGGCCGAAGCAGCGGATTGGTTCTGATGTTCCGCGTGATCATGTTGCTGTGCGTAAGACGCGATGTTGACGACAAGCGCGATTACTCCGACTAGAAGAACGACCGTTGCGGCTTTCCCTTGCATGTCTGAACCTCCTCATCATTATGAAAAACACGACCGACAGATTGAGCTGAATTTCAGATTTCATCTTCCCCCATTGCAAATGGATTCTGGCAATACCGAATAAAAAAAGTAGAGCCGCGCGTTCGATTCACGCCCTCGCGGCATAGCGACTTCAGAACGCCCGAACTGTTGGTTCGAGCGCAAGTATAGATCGAAACGAAATCAGGCTTTGGGGGGAGGAGTGTGGTTGTACAAGCTCGGATTCGAGTAATAGGGAGCGACGTTTGTCACAAACTGTTCTTCCACGGCAAAAGGCTGCAATCGGAATTCGAGCGGAAGAATTGCTGCGCCATAATCAAGGATGGTGATGGATGTCTTGGAGTCACCCGGCAAAACAAAACAGATCGTGCCCAGCTCCTTGGCGTACTTCATGGCGCACATCTTGATGCATTCGGCTGATTCTTCCGACTGCGCATGCGCGCCCGCCGCAGCCGCCGCGGTCTCGGATGAAGCGTCACTACAAACCATCCACAGCCCGTTGACCAACATCGGAGCTAATAAGAACCAAATTACCAGCTTGCGCAGCATATACAACAACCGACACAACGTTTAAAGTGCCATGCTTATAGTATTTGCAAACAGCTCTGTCAACAGGTTTCAACGCTCCCAGCTCACTTGCCGGAAGACCAGGGTTGCTCCCACAGGGAGATGATCGACGGCCTCCAGGTACTCTGCACTTCGTGTGCTCATAGGCTCATTATACCGGTGGATTCCCCCGCCTCACGAGGAATGGTGGACGTTTTCGCGCAGCTCCAGGATTACGCGACTGGATTCCACAACGGCAAATACGCTGGCGAAAAGGAAACCGCGCGGCTCTGGCGGTTTGTCGTCATTTAGGAGCGGTCCACTTCATCCCGCGCCTGGCTCAGATCGGAATTGTGATAAGGCGTTATTCCCCTCCTTGCACCACCGCCTTGCTATGTCCCACATCTTTTGCTGGACACGGGGGCATTGAAGACAACTGGAGGGAAAGCCGAAGTCCCCTCCTTGCACAAGGAGGGGAGGCTGCGCCCATTAAGAAAATGCCGCGGAGCCTCCTTAGCGGGCGCAGACGGGGTGGTTGGTTCAAGCCACCGATTATCGGAAGTTGAACGAACCACCCCGGCCGCGCCTTCAAAGGAATGGGACCATTTACTTGATGGCGCGGCCACCCCTCCTTTGCCAAGGAGGGGACTTCGCCTTTCCCGCAGGTTGTCCCAGACGCCCGAAAGACCGATGCGGGGCGGTTGCTGCACGTTACTTTCACAACGAGAGCACAAGGGAAGAAGATACGCGTCATTTCCGCACGAGATATGCATCGTAAAGAAAGAATGATCTATGAAGAAAAACCTTAAACCCATTCCTAAATTCAAGACGGAGGCGGAAGAGCGCCGCTTTTGGGAGGGGCGCGACTCCTCCCAGTATGTAGATTGGTCTAGCGCCAGCAAGTTTGCCGAACTTAAAGCCGTCTACCCAGTCGATTTCTCGGCTTCCAGCTTCGCTCCTCGACAACATCAAAATTGAGGCGAACAGACGAGACGTTCCATACCAATCTTTAATAAAAGTGTGGCTCGCGGAAAAGACCGGAGAATTGTCTAAATCCCATACTCGTTCCAAATCGAGAAAGCGTGCGTGATACGCAAGGCTCCGCTTTCAGGTCGAACGGCCGGGAACACTTCATGCTCTAGCGGGTGCGAGGAGAAGAGCCCGGCGTGAAGAAGCGAAAGTCAGCCGTTAAATCGTCAAATGCACATGGTTCGTTGTCAAAATCATGGTGCAGCCGTCAAATTCGGCGTGAAATGGTCAAGTTCAGGCGTTCGATTGTCAAATTCAGCGATGAAGTGGTCAAAATCAGAGTGAAGTCGTCAGATTCGGGCGAAAGTCGTCAAATCCACTCGAAAGTCGTCAAAACCCGATCCTGAAGTCTTGGGCGGCGTTCCTGTCTTCGTGGGCACGCGTGTCCCGGCCAAAACGCTGCTAGATTACCTTGAAGCGGGGCACCCATTGTCCGATTTCCTCGCCGACTTTCCGACCGTGCATCGAAGCTCGTGCTCGGACAGGCCGTCTTCCCGGTACGGCTCGATGAAGTCGAGCAAACTTCCGACATCTTGGACTGGCCGGAGCGTAGGGTCACCTTTATATCTTGTGGAAATGCCCGGCCGGCGAAATGCCGCTCGAAGTCTTGAAAGATTCCTCTGTTGTCCCGGCGCTTGGGCTTTTTGGATTTTCGAGATGCCATATGATTCTCCCCTTCAATTGCCGCAACAGACCGGCGGGGCCAAAACTGTCACGGCAGAATTTTGAATTGAGCGGATCTTTCGGCGGATTCGTTCCGAGTTTGGCGATACAAAGGGTCACGAAAGGTCCATCTCATGGAGAGCCGGGCGTTGTCGCGGAGCCCACAGGGGTTGGAGCGCGGCGGCGTGATATTCTTGATGTGGCGTCTTTTCCGAGACGGAGCCAACGATGAAATCATCGACATACTGGAAGGCGGTGCTTGTGGATCGAGCGAATTTCCTCGAGCGCGTGCTGGAACTGCTGAAGACCTCGGGAGTCCGATACTGCGTGGTTGGCGGCGCGGGCGTCAACGCCTATGCCGATCCCGTTGTTACCCAGGACCTCGATGTTGTCGTCGCCGCCGAAGACATCGGAGTTCTTGAAGCCGAACTCGGACGGCATTTCACCGTCCGGCAGTTTCCGCATAGCATCAACGTTTCTGCTCCGGACTCAAAACTTCAAGTTCAGATCCAAACCGATCCGCGTTATTTCGAATACGTCCACCGCGCCGAGATACGCGACGTCATGGATTACCAGCTTCCCGTGGCGCACATCGAAGATATTCTCCAGGGAAAGATCTGGGCCGCCATGGACGCGGACCGCCGTCAGAGCAAGCGGCAAAAAGACCTCGCCGACATTGCCCGTATCCTTGAAGTGTCTCCGTCGCTCCGCAGCCGCGTTCCGGGTGAATTGCTGGCAAAACTAGTGTGATGTCCTCCTGGAAGCGCGGAGTTGGTAACTTAAACTCATCGCAAAGTGGTCAAGTTCAAACCGAAAATCACACTGGCGGCTGCTACGTTGTTACTGCATTCTACGTCTGGGATCTGTATTGCCTGGTATCAGAGAGATTTTCGGTATCGGCGACGGGGCCTGTACCTCACGAGGTCTTTGCACATAAAGCCTCTTCTGCACAAAAAGTCTCCTATCTGCACATAAAATGGCGTCTAGCTCGCCTTTTTGACGAAGTCACGCAGCGCGCGACCTATCCGCAAGACTGGCCCGCCTACAACACGGCGCAGACGACCGAGAAGGATCACTTCCAAACCTTGCTGCGCGACTTGTGCAACGGGATTCAACAACCGATCTAGACCAAAGGACGCCCGCGAGTGTCGCTTGCTGATGCTGTATTCTGTGCTGCCTTCAAGTTTATAGCGGCTTCTCTGCGCGACGTTTCGCCTCGGATCTGCGCGAATCTCAAGAGCGCGGTTTGATTGAAAAAGCTCCGCGTTTCAATTCCGTTTTGAATGCCCTTGAGAATCCTGATCTGAAACCGATCTTGACGAGCATGATTGAAACATCGGCTATGCCGCGGAAATCGGTGGAGTCTGATTTCGCCGTTGACTCTTCTGGCTTTAGCACATGCAGATTTGAGCGATGGTTTGACCATAAGCATTGCGGCGAACGCTTCAAGCGCGAGTGCGTCAAGGTTCACATCGCCTGGGTGTTCGCACCAACATTGTGACGGCTGTCGAAATCCACGGGAAAGACGCCAGCGACACCACGTTGCTCCCGCCGTTCGTGGACACGACGCGAAAGCA
>QHXC01000547.1 GCA_003222815.1 Acidobacteriota bacterium
CGTGGTCCTGAGCGTCAACGGACACACCGATGGTCGAACCGATGCGCCAATGGTTCGGCAATGGCTTCGGCCACAGCGGGTCCACCTCAAACATCGGCGCTTGCACTCCGGCGGCCTCTGCAATCGCCCGGTTTTCCAGCATTCTCTGACCGACCGCCAGCACGGCAAGGAGTACAAAGAGAGTCACGCCAATAAAAAGATTTCGCTTCGGCTTCATGCGTCTCACCTCCAATTTGGATGCAAAGCAAATTTTCGTGGGAGAAAGAGGCCGCCAGTATACACGATTCATTTTCAGCGGTCATTTTTAGCGGTATGATTGGCATCAAAATCCGAGGAGACATTCTATGAGAATCATTTTTATCGTATCGGCGCTTGCGTTGATCGTGTGGTCCGGAGTGGCATACGGTCAGACGGATCTCCAACCGACCAATTCTGCACCCAATCCGTATAGCACGGTCGCGAACTGGGCAAAGATGCCCGAGGGCCGCGTATGGGGCTCGACGAGCGCGGTTGAAGTCGATCGCGACGGCGTCTCCATTTGGGTTGGGGAGCGCTGCGGACAAAATAGCTGTCTGGATCGGACCAAGAATGAGATGTCGAATCTGTCATCGATCCTCAAGTTTGACTCGTCGGGAAAACTGGTGACGAGCTTTGGTCAGGGGATGCTCATTTTTCCACACGGCATTTTCGTAGACCGGGATGGTAATGTCTGGGTGACTGATGGACAGGACAACGCACCGCAGCCGTCGCCTGCAGGAGCACCAGCAGCGGGCGGGGGCCAGCAGAATAGCCGCCTGGGGCCCGCACCCGAGTCAACCAGGGGTAACCAGGTGTACAAATTCAGTCCCGACGGAAAACTGCTGATGACGCTCGGCAAGCCAGGCGGCGCTGCAGAGCCGGACTACTTCTATCAGCCGAATGACGTGCTCGTCGCACCCAATGGAAACGTTTTCGTCTCCGAGGGTCATGGCGGCGCCAACTCGCGCATCCTGAAATTCTCGAAAGACGGAAAGTTGATCAAGTCCATCGGAAAAAAAGGAGCCGGCCCCGGTCAGTTTGACCAGCCCCATTCTCTCGCGATGGATTCCCAGGGGCGGTTGTTTGTCGGAGATCGCGGTAACAATCGAATCCAGATCCTGGATCAGGACGGGAACTTCATCACGGAATGGAAACAGTTCAGCCGGCCCAGCGGAGTCTATATCGATAAGAATGACATGCTGTACGTCGCCGACTCCGAGTCGGGTTCCGTCGCCCGGAACCGTCCCGAATGGAAGAGAGGCATCCGCATTGGAAGCGCCAAAGACGGGAAGGTGATTGCGTTCATTCCCGACCCGAATGAAAACGCCACAGGAACCAGCGCGGCAGAAGGCGTTGCGGTGGATTCACACGGTAACGTCTATGGGGCGGAAGTCGGGCCAAGGGCATTGAAGAAATACGTCATGAAGTAAAGGGAATTTCGGGGACAGACTCCGATTTCGTAAAGTACAACGAAATCGGAGTCTGTCCCCGAAATTCTCACGGCAAGCGGAACGCCACGTACTCACCAGAATATCCCCCGCCGCTGATGGCAACAATAATGTACTGCTTACCCTGGTGCATGTACGTCATCGGCGTGCCCGTCTGTGGCGCAGGCATGTAGACGGCCCCAACCTCTTTTCCGGTTGCCTTGTCGTAGGCTCGCAACATCGCGCCACGCGGACGATCCGGCGTGGTAGTGGTCTGCAGATCTCCTGCAACAACGAGAGTTTTCGTGACAAGGGTTCCCGCAGTTCCGCCCTGGCCGGTGCGCGGAATGTTCAGTCCTTTGAGCGCCGGATGATTGCGCACAAAGTCCGGCGTTTCACCGTGCGGGATCTGCCAGACGATATCACCCTTATCGAGATTGATGGCCGTAATGGTCCCATAAGGCGGCTTGAGCAGATTCAGACCCTGAACGTTTGAGCCGCCGCCGGCTCCGGCAGCGGCCGGTGCCGCAGAGGCCGGTGCGGGTTGCGCCGCAGCGCGCGTTCTTTCGGCCTCCGCAACTTGAAGCAGCGCGTCAGCCCCGGCCAGTTCTCCCGGACCGCGACTGATTCGGAATGGCTGCCCCGCTGTTCCCAAAACATAGTTCATGTCTGAGGCTTCCTTTGGCGGCGGAATCAATCCGATCGGTGTAACCGAAGAATTCGATGCGCCGACATAGACCGTGTGTGTCTCGGGATCGTAGGACCCGCCCGGCCAGTTTGTGCCGCCGTTCGCCGTTCCCACGGTAAGAGTGGCGAGGGGGCCGCCGATTTTGCTGACGGTCGGCGGCGTGAACACCGGACCGATTTTGTATCTTTCGACGACATGCAGCGCTTCCTCTCGAAGCGCCGCCGTGAAGTTGATCAAGTCATCGACGGAGATGCCATTCCGGGAGTATGCCGGCGGTCTGGTGGGAAACGGCTGCGTGGATGAGTACCATTCGCCGGGCACATCGCCCTTTTCTACAGCCCGTTCCTCGATGGGCCACACCGGCTGACCAGTCACGCGATCGAAAACATACAACCAGCCTTGCTTGGTCGGCTGCGCGACAGCCTTGATCGGCCGGCCATTGACAACAATGTCGGCAAGAATCGGCGCAGACGAGATGTCATGGTCCCAAAGCGGATGGTGCACTAATTGGAAATGCCACTTCCGCTGCCCGGTTTTCAAATCCACACAAACAAGGCTCTCACCAAACAGATTGTTCCCGGGACGGTGACCGCCATAGTAGTCGCCTGTCGGGGACTCGACCGGCAAGTAGACCAACCCGAGCTCTTCATCCACCGAGATCTGGGTCCACACGCCGGTATTGCCGGTGTCGGCTGCGGAGTTGTTGAGCCATGTGTTCGCGCCAAACTCGTTCGGCAGCGGAATCGTGTGAAAGATCCAGAGGCGCTTGCCGGTCCGGACATCATATGCGCGGACATATCCTTTGTTGTTCTTGCGCGACTTCGGCGTCATACCTTCGCGGAACGCAGCACCGACGATCACCACATCCCTGGCAATAACGGGCGCTGCGTGGATTCCAATCTCCCCGCTGATCAAATCAATGTTCT
>QHXC01000548.1 GCA_003222815.1 Acidobacteriota bacterium
CTTCGCGACGTCTTCCGCGGCATGCGGTGGACAGACACTCAGGAGTAGGGAGCATTCGGCCGAGAGAGCCGCAATCGAGCCTGCATCATGAAGCCCGAATTTCGCTGCGCGCTCGCGCGTTGCGGAACTTCGCCCTTCCGACGTCCAATAGACTTGATGGCCGCTATTCTGTGCGGAAGCAGCAATCGATATGCCCATCGCGCCAGGATATAGAATGCCGATGCGTTGTGGTTTCATTCGTGTTCTCCGTTACGTTCGGAATTGACATTCTATCACCAGGGACCAATACTCGCGCGCATGCCGCATGGCCGCCACACGGAAACAATCATGTCGCGGGAGCGACGAACAACGGCACAGCCATGCCGATGGTCCTCGTGCTCGGTACAAGTGGCATCGCCGCATTTCGGCTTTACGGCCGGCTTGTCAGGAAGGAACCTCGGAATGCCGCTGCAGTTGCGCATCCCCGTTGACATTCGATTGAGTCCGGACGAATACTCGCACCTGAAAGGAAAGCAACGATGGTTTTTCGAATCTTCCAGTCGCTAATAATGATTTGTCTCTGTTTTGCCGTGGTGTCTGCGCAGAACTCGCCTGCAGACCAGCAGAGACCACTCACGGGCTTCGACCGCCAGAGCTCGGACCGGCAGCGCGCGCTCGAAAAGCAGTTTGACTCATTCCTGAAGAGAGACGAGTTGCGCGACTGGATGAAGCGTCTGTCGGCAAGACCGCACCACCTGGGTTCGCCATACGGCAAGGAGAACGCAGAGTTCATCGCGAGTCTGTTCCGATCTTGGGGTTTTGCGACGGAAATTGAGCGTTTCGATGTCCTTTTTCCAACGCCGAAGACGCGCGTCGTGGAGATGACGTCCCCACAGAAATTCACGGCGAAGCTGGCAGAGCCGGTGCTCCAGGATGATGCAACCTCGGGCCAGAAAGACGAGCAACTTCCCGTCTACAATGCCTATTCAATCAACGGTGACGTGACGGCACAACTTGTGTACGTGAACTACGGCATTCCTCAGGACTACGAGGAACTGGAGCGCCGCGGGATCGATGTCAAAGGCAGGATCGTGATCGCGCGCTATGGCGGCTCGTGGCGTGGCATCAAGCCAAAGGTGGCGGCAGAACACGGAGCCATCGGATGCCTCATCTATTCGGACCCACGCAACGACGGTTATTACCAGGGCGACATTTATCCGAAGGGCGCGTGGCGCAACGAAGATGGCGCCCAACGCGGCTCGGTGGCCGACATGCCGCTCTACCCAGGCGACCCGCTGACGCCCGGCGTAGGCGCGACCCCAAACGCACAGCGCCTGCAAATCAGTGAGGCGCCCACCTTGACGAAAATTCCGGTTCTGCCGATTTCGTATTCCGACGCGCTTCCTCTGCTCCGGGCGATGGCAGGCCCGGTCGCGCCCGACGCGTGGCGCGGCGCGCTTCCAATCACCTATCACATCGGGCCGGGTCCGGCCACGGTTCATCTGAAAGCGGAATTCGACTTCAAGATCGTGCCCGCTTACGACGTGATCGCGCGCTTGACGGGGAATGAGCGTCCCGACGAGTGGGTCATCCGCGGCAACCACCACGATGCGTGGGTCAATGGCGCGGAGGATCCGGTCAGCGGTCAGGTCGCCATGCTCGAAGAGGCGCGCGCCGTAAGTCAACTAGCGAAGAATGGGTGGCGGCCCAAACGAACAATTATCTATTGCGCATGGGACGGTGAAGAACCCGGACTGCTCGGCTCTACCGAATGGGCGGAGGCGCACGGAGACGATCTGATCAAAAACGCCGTAGCGTACATCAACTCCGATGGTAACGAGCGTGGCTTCCTCAACGCCGGCGGCTCGCACACCCTTGAAAGGTTCATCAATGAGGTTGCGCGCGACGTCGTGGATCCCGAAAAGGAGATTCCAGTCTCGGACCGGCAGCGCGCTCGAAGGATCTTAAACGGCAGCCCCGAAGAGATGCGCGAGGCGCGCGAGCGCGCAGACCTGCGCATCGCAGCGCTTGGCTCCGGCTCCGACTACACCCCTTTTTTGCAGCACCTCGGCATCTCCACGCTCAACCTCGGCTATGGCGGCGAGGGCGAGGCCGACGGCGTCTACCACTCGATTTATGATTCGTTCGATCACTACACCCGCTTCGTCGACCCGACCTTTGATTACGGCGTCGCGCTCGCCAAGACCGCCGGGCGCGCCGTGTTAAGGTTCGCCGACGCCGACTATTTGCCATTGACCTTTTCAAACTTCGCCGAAACTGTCGGCCGCTATGTCGGAGAAGTGATGAAACTCGCCAGCGACGAGCGGGAGACAATTCTGGAGAAGAACCGCCGTATCAGTGACAAAACATTCGAGGCGGCCGCCGACCCAACAAAGCCTTTCGTCGCGCCGAAACCCGAAGCGCCTGCCCCCTTCCTCAACTTTGCGCCCCTGCAAAACGCGCTGACGCGGCTGCAGGAGAGTACGCAAAGATACGACACGGCGATGCGTGATCCAGCTTCAGCAGTCCGACTCCAATCGCGCGACGTTCAGCGGTCGCTCGACAGCGCCCTCAACAAAGTCGAGCATGCGATGACCAGCGAAAGCGGCCTTCCCCGTCGATCCTGGTTCAAGCACGAGATCTATGCTCCCGGATTCTACACGGGCTACGGCGTCAAGACCTTGCCCGCTATTCGCGAGGCCCTCGAACAGCACGACTGGCCGGAAGCCACCGACCAGATCGAAGTTGTTGCCCGCACGCTCGACAACACTGCGGCTCAAATTGACCAGGCCACAGCGATACTGAAAGGCCAGTGAGGAATACCCTTTGAAGATATTTTAAAGCTGCAATGAAAAGACTGCTCCTCTGCGGCGTCTTCCTTGCCCTCCCATCCACCGCCTGGGCCACATGGTCCGTGCTTGCAGTGGATCAGAAAACCGGGCGCCTTGTGATTGCGTCGGCGACGTGCGTGGCATTTGAGCCGCCGCAGAGCTTGATGGGAGTTCAGGCCGTCATTGTGCCGGGCAAAGGTGTCGCGGCGTGTCAGGCGGCGCTGGATACA
>QHXC01000549.1 GCA_003222815.1 Acidobacteriota bacterium
GTCAGCAGAAAACGGATGGGATAACGATCTTTGATCTTCCGAAAGAGATCGTACTCGATTTCCCCAGTGTGCTCGATTTGCTCCTGCAGGGCAGCCAGGATCCACAACGGGTGTCCCTGGGCCCACTCTCCGAGGAACTGCAGGAATCGAAGATCCTCGTTAAAGCTTTGAGCGGAAGGCTTCGAGCGCAGGTACTCGGATAACTCGTCCATGATGAGAAGGAATCCCGTGGGATACCGGTGGACGACCTTCTTCCAGACCGCCCGGCGATCGTTCTGGCCTTCCGCGATTCCCAACTCCCGCTCCACGATGGATTCCAGCGATTGCGCCGCCTTGTAGTTCAGCAGTGAAATCGGAAGCACACTCGGGTTGCGCGCGGAGAATGCTTTGTCCCGAAGCTGCTGGGCCAGGTAAGCGAGAAAGTGCGACTTTCCCGACCCGTAATGCCCTATCAAAAACACGCCGCAGCCGGCGTCCTTCGAAAACAGGATGCGAAGCGCCTCGAGATGGCTCTCGGTCTCCTCGGTGATGAAGTAGGTGTCGCTGATCCACCGGGCGTTCTCGTCCTGGAGGTGCTCGAGCCGGACGACGGCCGGCTGAGGCGTGACGTCGACGTGTTCGCGGATCTTCATTTATAGCCGCAGATTACACGGATTCCGCAGATTTAATCGCGAAATCTGCGTCATCTGCGGCTAAAGTTAGGAGAACCATGTTTAAGCCGATCGTCGCAGCGCTGAGAGAGAACATGTGGCGTGCCTTGAGCGAAGGGCGCCTCGAAGACGCGGAGGAGATCCTGTCTCGTCTGAAGCAGGAGGACCCGCTTAGCCAGGAAACACGCGGGTTCGAGCTGGAGTTCTACTTGAATTCAAATCGCATCGCTGAGGCAAACAGGCTCGCGCGCCAGTTGTGCCGGCTGTTTCCGCAGTCGGGGCGCATCTTTTTCCTGGCGGGCAAGGTGGCCTATCGGCTGAAGGATTACAAAGAAGCCGAGTCCCACTTCCGCGAGAGTCACCGCATCTATCCGAATTGGCGGACGCAGTACTGGCTGGGTAAGACATTGACGCAGTCGGGGCGATTCGGGGAAGCCGAATCCCTGCTGCTGTCGGTGCGGGAGCGAACCACAAATGCCGTGCTGGAGCTCGGTTGGTTGTACGAGAGGAGAAACGATCTACAAGCGGCAATGAAGGCGTATGACGAGTTCCTCGCCGTCCATCCCGATCACTCCTTCGCTATTGAGCAGCGCCTCCGGATCAAGGCGCGCATACTTGAGCCGGAATCCCTGATTGAGGAAGTCGGCGCGCTCGCCGAACTCGGGGAAGACCTCCCGGCGGCGGTTTTCCTGGAGTACGTGCAGAAGCTGTTCGAGACTGGGCAGACGGTCGCGGCGCGCGAACAGATCACTGCCAAAATGGGAGGGTTGGACGCGAAGACCGGTTCTCAAGTGGCATGGATCTGCTATCACGCAAAGGCCTACGATCTGGCGTGCACGCTTTTTCTGGCGCACGTCCGGGCCAATCTCTCCTATTTCAAGTACCTGAATGCGCTCGAATCGGCGGCCGCCAGGTGCGGCCGCATTCCTCAGGTCCTGGAGGCCTACCGCTCGTACTCGGCGGAAGCCCCGCATCTGTACGGGCGGTCGAAGTCACTGGCCCGCAGAGACGGCGCGCCGAGAATCTGAACATTTATTTCGTCGCCGCAAACTGGCTTTGATAAGGTAGAGCCCGGCCTCCAGGGAGTGTTCAATGAAACCAAGACTTGCCTCGATTGTGGTGCTTTCAATGTTGATGCCGGCGCTTGCTGTCGAGGCGCAGGTACGTTCGCCTCAGGACTGAAGTCGTTGGCCAGACCACACTGAAAAAGCCATTCCTCGTCGTGACCATTACGTCACCGGAAAACCAGGCGAAGATCGACCGGTACATGGAAATCACGCGGCGGCTATCCGATCCCCGAAGCCTCGCGCCCGAGGAGGCCGAGCGTCTGATCGGTGAAGGGAAGTCCGTCATTGCGATCACGTGCTCCATTCATGCCACTGAGGTCGCGGCGGCGCAGATGTCGATGGAACTCGCTTACAACATGGCGGCGAAGAACACGGCTGAAATCAAAAACATCCTCGATAACGTGATTTTCCTCCTCGTCCCGTCGCTGAATCCGGATGGCCTCGACATGGTCGTGAGCTGGTACAAGAAAAACTTAAAAACACCGTTCGAAAATGCGCCCCTTCCGGAGATCTTTCATCACTACACCGGTCACGATAACAATCGCGACTGGTACATGTTTACGCAAGCCGAGACGCGCGATACGGTTGATGGCGTTTACAAGCGATGGCATCCGCAAGTTCTGTACGACGTGCACCAGATGGGCTCGAATGGTGCACGGTTGTTTGTGCCGCCATTCCTGGATCCGTACGAGCCCAACATCGATCCGATTCTAATTCAAGGCGCCGCCTTCATCGGCCAGGCCATGATGAACCGTCTCATCAGCGAAGGAAAGAGCGGCGTCACGACGAATGCGATCTACGATGCCTGGACGCCGGCCCGCGCCTACCAGCACTATCACGGCGCCGTGCGCATCCTTTCGGAAGCGGCGAGCGTGAATGTGGGATCGCCGATACGGCTGAGCTTCGACGATCTGCGGCCCGGCCTTGGCTACGATCCGCGCAACGCCAGCTGGAAATTTCCGTCTGTATGGCGTGGCGGCGAGTGGAAGTTGCGCGACATCGTCGACTACGAACTCACTGCGGCGATGGCTGCGCTGGAAAACATGGCGCTCTATCGCGAACGATGGCTGCGCAATTTTTATACCGTGCAGAAGCATGCGGTGGAGTGGAAGGCATCTCCTTATGCGTTTGTAATTCCTCCGGATCAGCGCGACCCGGTATCTGCGATTGAGATGCTCGAGGTCCTGCAGTTTGGTGAGGTCGAAGTCCATCAGGCGCAGGCAACGTTCACAGCCGATGGCGTCGAATATCCGAAGGGAAGCTATGTGATCAAGGTCGCGCAGCCTTTCGGAATGTTCGCCAAGACAATGATGGAGAAACAGGTTTATCCAGACCTGCGCGAGTATCCCGGCGGTCCGCCGCAACGGCCCTACGACGTCGTTGCGCACACACTCCCGATGCAGATGGGAGTGAAAGTCGTTCCTGTTACGCGTTCGTTCGAGGCGAATCTCACCAGGATGGACGCGATCAAGGCGGCGCCCGGTACAGTCGAAACAGGACCGGCGAGAGCGTACCTGCTCAGTCACGATACGAATGCATCGTTCAAAGCCCTGAACCGCCTCATGAAGGAAAAGGTCGAGGTCTACTGGACCGCAAAACCGATTACAGTGAAGGGCAAAGTGTTTCCGTCCGGCACGATGATCATTCCGGCTGCCTCCGGCGTCGAAGCGAAGCTGCAGACGATTGCGCGCGACACTTCAGTCCACTTTGCCGCGGCAAACGACCGGCTCAACGTGCAGTCCTACAAACTCGTCGCGCCGCGCATTGCGCTGTACAGGAGCTACGTGGGCTCGATGGATGAAGGTTGGACGCGCTTCATTTTCGAAAACTACGAGTTCCCGTTTGTGAACGTGGTCGACAAAGACATCCGTACCGGGAATTTGCGGTCGAAGTATGACGTGATCATCATCCCGGGTGAACTCAGCGAGACTCAGATTATTCAAGGACGACGTCCAGGCTCGATGCCGGCCGAATACGCCGGCGGTATTGGAGAAAATGGAGTTCAGAATCTTCGGGAGTTCGTCAATGATGGCGGAACACTGGTCACTATGGACGAAGCCACGGATTTCGCAGTCCGTCAATTCGGATTACCCGCAAAGAATGTTCTCGAAAACGTTCGGCCGCAGGACTTCTACGTTCCGGGTTCGCTGCTGAAGGTGGTGCTCGACACCGAGAATCCGATCGCCTACGGCATGCCTCGAGAGACTGCGGTCTTTTTCGAGCGGAATGCAGCCTATGACGTGACGGGCAGCGGGAAAAGTGTCGGCGAATACCCGCTAACGAATCCTTTGATGAGCGGATGGATTCTTGGCGAGCAGCGCCTGTTCGGCAAGACTGCGATTGCTGAAGTCCCGGTCGGAAGGGGCAAGATGATCCTGCTCTCCATACGGCCGCAGTTCCGCGCACAAGTTCGCGGCACGTACAAACTGTTGTTCAACTCGCTCTACTACGGCCCCGCTACGATGACCATCTACGAAGGCCAGGGCGCCAACAATAACTGAAGGGATCCATCAAGCATCCATCCAATGAAGAGGAGGCTCCATGAGACACGAAAATCGCATTATCAAAATCGGCTGCTGCCTGTTTTCTGGTGTCCTGCTTGTCGCGATGACGGCGAGCGTCCCGGCGCAAGAGAACCACAAGGCGAAAAAATTCCTCACCAAACCGTTGGTGATCGAAGACCAGGGCAGCTTCTTCATCGGTGGCGTGCCCAAAGTCACCAGGTATGCCACGACACCGCCCCCGGGCAGCCCCAACCCAACGACGGGCAATCCCGACCAGATCATGATCGGCCAGATGTATGTGCAGTTCCAGATACCGGACCGCAAGAAGAACAACGCACCTCCGGTCATCATGGTGCACGGGTCCAGTCATACCGGAGCATGTCTGGAGTCGACACCGGATGGGCGCGAAGGCTGGGAGCCCTATTTCGTGCGCCGCGGGATTTCCACCTACGTTGTCGATCAATCCGGACGCGGGCGCTCCGGGTTCGACGAGTCCGTCATTCATGAGGGAGAAGCCATGATTAACGGCGGTGACATCGCGGCGGGGACGGCCTTGATCCCGGGCTTCGGCAGGATCACCGATAATGGCGCCTGGACGGCTTGGTTCGGCCACCTTATACCCGCGGG
>QHXC01000572.1 GCA_003222815.1 Acidobacteriota bacterium
TTAGACATCGAAACGGACGCCAGTAGGTTCCTTCGACACCTGCCCAGTTCGATGCTGACGGAATTCGTCGATCTCAGCAAAACACAAAGTCAGACCGCAGCCCTGGCGGCGTTTCGTCAACGAATCCGTGATACCGGCTCATCGCCGGCTGCTTTTTCCTCGGGTTGTGAGAGAGATTCTTCGAGTTCACGAAAGACCTCTTCTCCATCAAGTCCTTGGCGACGGTCCAGAGACGCAAGTCCTCGGCAATCTTTGTCTTTACTTCCTCTGAAGCGTGGACGAAGCTGATGAGTTTTTCTCCAATCAGATAGCGCAGCGCGTCTTGTTATCCGAAGCGTAAGCGCTCACGGCTGAATGGTCACGCTTCCCGTGATCGGAATGAAGCTGCCGCTGTGATCATCCGGGTTGGCGTGCGCCCTCACGCCGGTAATTCTCCAGGTCCCGCTGGAAATGTCCGCCGGCAGGGAGTGAGAGCCCGATGGACCTTGCTGCCAATTCTGGGCGATCTCATCCGAGGCTGCTCCAGGTCTGCGGAACCGCACATCAAAATACGT
This sequence comes from Acidobacteriota bacterium, assembly GCA_003222815.1. Taxonomy (GTDB): domain Bacteria; phylum Acidobacteriota; class Terriglobia; order 20CM-2-55-15; family 20CM-2-55-15; genus 20CM-2-55-15. Next base: position 555 of record QHXC01000572.1, read on the forward strand.
GTCGGCGGCAAGATTGGAGCCTGTGAATGTAGCGCTCAGATTACTGCCGACCCGAGCAGTTGCCGGAGTCAGCGTCAAGCTGTTCACCGACGGGCCCGCTGCCGTTGGCAACAAACTCTGATCGACGAGATACGATTTGGTGTTGTCATAGGCCGCCGGCCAGAACAGTTGCTTATCGGTACCGGAAGACCGAAAAGCGCGGATTCGCGCCTGAGTGGTGGCCAAAGACAGATAACGCTGCAACGCCAGAGCGCCCGCAACATTGATGCCGGCGATCTTGTCCGGATTCACGATTACAGTCATCATGACCCTCTGCAGGATCGGATCGTCGAAGATAAGAGCCTCAAGGGGTGAATTCGTCATGGCCTTGAACTTGAGATACGGAATAACGCCCCACGTACTATACCCATTCAATCGTTGTGCAGCCTGAATGGCTTCGGCACCGCTGGCTCCGGTATCCGTGAACCATCCGGTTGAATCCGGCTCGCCGGCACCCTCATACAATAATTGCGTGAGGTATTTCTCACCGTCTCCATTGTTCAGGATGAATCGAGACTTGGTATCCGCGATGCGGCGGAATGCCGCAATCGCGTCCGGCATCCCACGGATGCCTGCCGGATCGCTTGCAGGTCCAACGATGACCGACTGGCTCGAAAACACCGTCCGCGGCCACAGGCCCAGGCCGTCGGCCATAAAATCATCCACCTGGTCATGTCCGTAATGCGAAAGGACGACATCCGCCGCGCCTTGCCGCGCAAAGGTATACGGCACGTCCGAGGTATTGACTTGAATGTGATATCCGGTGACCTTCTCGAAATCGGCCACTAGATCTGTCATCAGTCCGCTATCGAATGGAATGGGGACCGACTGCACTCGTACAACAGACGATTGAGCGTGCAATGTTGAACAGAATGAGAAAACGATGCATGCGATGACGGCGACTCGATTCATGGTGAACCTCCCTCGATTTTTGGCGATTCCAAATCTAGACGGGGCTCACATGAAGTGCATCAAGGCGGCGTGAAGATCGCGTTAAGACTCAGTATCGAATTTATAGCCGGCGTTGCGCACGCTGAGGATCAACGTTGGATTTTCGGGATCATCCTCGAGCTTTTTTCGGAGCGCAGCGATATGGATATCGATGGTCCGATGGGTAATGTAGACATCTTCTCCCCAGATTGCTTTCAGAAAATCGTCGCGTGTTATAACTTCCGACGGCCGTTTCATGAGGAGAGTCAGAATCTGAAATTCCTTATCGGTGAGTTCCACGATCTTCTTTCCTTTTGAGACCTGGCGTTTTTTCAGATCGATCGTGATCATGCGATGTTGAATCACATCGCCCGCTTGTTGTGGCTGATAACGCCGCAAGACCGCGCGTATGCGGGCGACAAGTTCGGCAAGGCTGAAAGGTTTGGTGATGTAGTCATCGGCGCCGAGCTCGAGTCCGCGGATCTTGTCGGCTTCCTGTCCTCTCGCCGTAAGCACGATCACAGGAGTCGCAATGCCGCGTTGCCGGACCTCCCGACAGATCTCGAATCCGTTTTTTCCTGGAAGCATCAAATCGAGCACGATTAAATCCGGTGCATTACGGAGAATCGATTCGAATCCCGTAAGGCCGTCTTCAGCCAAATGAACTCGAAAGCCTTCAAATTCGAGCTCGTCCTTTACCGCCATCCGAATTCCGGGTTCATCCTCGATAAGGAGAATGGTCTTACTCATCTGTCGCGGCCCCACTCTTGGCAAACAATAGACGGAAGCAG
>QHXC01000573.1 GCA_003222815.1 Acidobacteriota bacterium
CGTTTCTCCCTTTTCAACGGCACGTTTGACTTTTGTCATGGGACGCTTGCCGACAAGCGCGTTCCGGCCGGTCTTGCGGACTTCCGCTTCCGTAAGGCCCGCGCGTCCGAGCGGAGGATCGATGTATAGCGCGTAAGCAGGAATGCGATCACTTAGCCGGCGCGGGTCGTTATCAAGAAGATTCGCCGCGACAATTTCGGAATCGTTGAACGAGGTGTGGGTAAACGCTCCCTTGCCGTTGCAATCACCCAGCGCCCAGATACCCGGCTCGCTGGTACGCAACTGATCGTCGACGGCGATGTATCCGCGCTTGTCTACCAAAACACCGGCCTTCTCAAGGTTGAGGTCGTCGGTATTGGGACGCCGTCCCACCGCAAGCAACAGATGCGTGCCACTCACCTCCGGGGTTCCCTCGGCGCAGTCCACATGCGCGACAATCGCCGCTCCCCGCTTAGAAAAGCCAATACAGTTCGCGTTCAAGCGAACGGTGATGCTTTCGCCCTCGAGAATCTCCTTGATGGCCGAGGACACATCTTCGTCTTCACGCTGAATCAGGCGCCCACCCATTTCGATGATGGTGACTTCACTCCCAAAACGCCGATACATTTGTCCGAACTCCAGACCGATATAGCTGCCTCCCACAATGATCAGGTGTCCGGGAAGAAAGTCGATGTCCATCATGGAACTGTTGGTGAGGTATTCGACCTGTTCGAGTCCTGCCATCTGAGGCACGGCTGCTCGACCACCAACGTTGATAAATATCCGGTCAGCCGTGAGCCTGTCCGAGCCGACGCTCACCTCTCGAGGCGACTCGAAGCGGGCATGGCCCTGGTAGACTGTGCAGTTTTTCATTTTCTTTAACCAGGTCTCGAGGCCAATCCTCGATTGTCCCGACACCGCGTCTTTCCTCGCCTTCACGCGTTTCATGTCGACGTTCACACCACCGCTATCCACTCCGAAGTCGCCTGCACGTCGAACCAAGTGGGCGGCGTAGGCGCTTGCGACCAGGGTTTTCGTAGGAATACATCCTGTGTTGACACAGGTGCCGCCGAACAATTTTCGTTCGATGATCGCAACTTTCATTCCTGCTGTTGACAAGCGTTGCGCCAGAAAGGGGCCTGCCTGGCCCGTACCGATAATGATTGCGTCGTAGGTGGTGGTCATCGATATTCCCCTTGCTTCGGTTCCATGGGTGATGCCTCTTTTCTTTGGTGTCGACGCTTGCTCACGCCGTTCGCGCCGCTCGCCCGATTGAGGATACTCACAGATGGCGTCGTCGGATTCAAGACGTTAGAATTATTTGCCAGAAAAAAGACGCAGACAATGGCGAGTAGGCTGCCTGAATCCAAAACAACGACGCATGGTGTTCTTGCGGAACACAGGAGCTTTTATGAGAGTTCTGATGTTAATCGGTTTATCCGCCTCTTTCGCGTTGCCGCTGGCATTTGCCGCACAGAACGCGGCAGGCTGCAATCCAGCGGGAAACGTCCAGTTCGTGTGCGGCCAGGTCAGTCCTGAAGATCTGGCCGTCGTACCTGGGTCGGAGTGGGTACTTGCGTCCGGTGATGCGGCTAATGGGGCGATCCGTCTAATAAGCGTTCGCGACGGGACCACGACGGTCCTTTTTCCGGCTGGTGCGCCTAGGGAGCGGGCGGACAGCAAGACTTACGATTCGTGTCCTGGCCCTATAGACTCCGCAGAAAGAGAAAAGTTCAGGGCGCACGGCCTCTATCTCCGGACCGGAAAGAATTCCGTCCATACCTTGTACGTCGTCCACCATGGCAACAGGGAATCGGTCGAGGTCTTCGAGTTTGACGCTCGTGCCAAGCTCCCGGCGTTAACCTGGATTGGATGCGCTGTTGCGCCGGAGCCGATAGGTCTGAACTCCGTAGTAGGTCTGCCTGACGGTGGCTTCGCCGCGACGAATTTTCTGGCGCGCGGGAATCCCAATGGACGGGCCAAAATGATGGCGGGCGAGAACAATGGCGAGTTGTGGGAATGGCATACGAGTACCGGGTGGAGGATGGTACCGGGCAGCGAAGCATCCGGTCCGAATGGGATCGAGATATCCAAAGATGGTAAATGGTTCTACGTTGGTGGATGGGGAAACCAGACGTTCATTCGCTTGTCGCGCGGCCAGACGCCGGTCAAGAAAGACGTCGTTCCGGTCGGGTTTCGCGTCGACAACGTCCGGTGGGCGCCCGACGGTTCGCTTTTCGCTGCGGGCCAGGGTGGCACAGCCGCTGCGGCAACGTCGAACGTCGTGAAGATTAATCCGAACACGTTGAAATTCAAGGAAATTATTCGCTACCCCTACAATGATGCGTTCCGCTTCGGAACTGTTGCTGTCCAGGTCGGAAAGGAGATCTGGCTTGGTTCGGTTGTCGGTGACCGGATCGCGCGCTTCCCGGCGGCACAGTTCCAGTAGAGACGAGTCCGGTTCAGTCGTTATCGCTGTCAAACGCCGTTCTGCGAAGAAAGTGTCCGCCACGTTCGGCACACTCGTAGTCGCGGGCTCTGACCCGCGCCCCGTTCGTGGTATGAGGCACGCTCGCTACGACTAGGGCGCTAATGCACGGTCGAAGTCCTGAATGATGTCGTCCGTGGCCTCAATGCCCACTGAAAGCCGGATCAGCCGGTCCGAGATTCCCAGATTGCGTCGGTCTTCGGCCAACATGCCAGAGTGTGATGTGGTCGCCGGCCGCGTGATCAGCGTTTCGACGCCTCCCAGACTTGGGGCGCTGATCGGCACCGTCGTGTGGGATATGAACTGTTGCGCTTCCTCGACACTGCCTTTCAATTCGAAACTCACGACCCCGCCAAAGCCGTCGAACAGTTCGCGAGCGCGTCGATGCCGGTGGTGGCTCTCGAGGCCGGGATAATGGACTCGGGCAACCGCAGGGTGACCTTCCAAGAATCGCGCGATCATGAGCGCGCTC
>QHXC01000574.1 GCA_003222815.1 Acidobacteriota bacterium
GGTTCCGGATTCCGACCCCGCAAAGGATGCGGGGCTTGGGGAACCACCCGTCACGTTGATCGTGAAATCGCTAGCGGCCTTCGTACCGCCATCATTATTGATGACGTGCTTGATGACGGTCAGCGTTGGCGCGACATCGTTGTTCGTGATCGTGCAGCTCTTGACGTCCGCCAGATTCACAGTAATCGATCCGTTGGGTGCGCAATCGCCACTGAAGGTTGCCGAGTAACCGGACTGCCCGGTTTCGCTGACCGTGTACGTGCCGGTAGCGACTGCCTTCTGCACGCCCGACGTCATCGAAGTCGCTCCGGCGAACAGCGAGAAGTCGCTTACCTGCTTGGTCCCGCCGTTGTCGTTGACGACGATCTTAGTGACCGTCAACTTCGGTGTCTGGTCCTGGTTGGTGAAGGTGCAGGTAGTGACTTTACCGGACTCGATTCCAATACTGGAGATCGTGGAGCCAGTCCAGGTTCCGGTAGGAGTGCCACTCTCCAGCGTGCAAGACGCCGCGGCCAGATTCCAGTACTGCGGCACGACTTCGGTTACCGACCCATTCCATCCGTTCACAATCTCAACACCGACCGGATTGGCCTGGCCACTCCCGACGATCGTGTAAGAACCTGGCGTACCCGCCGGAACTGGGCTTACGTTGAAATTGAAGTTGGTGGTCGTGTCTGAGCCGGCAACCTTCTTGATGACGAGGAAGCCGCCACCCGGCGTGACGATACAGTCGCCCGGGGACGTGTTCACGCCATTGCCGATCGATGAGTACGAGCAAACGTTGACGAGAACGGAGTTCGCAGGCAGGAAGCTCTTGAGGATCTTCATTTGCAGCGTTGTGTCATTCGGGTAGCCCGCGCCTGCACCGAGCAGCCAACTGGAATCGAACGGGTCCGTATTGGTGATCAGGTTGCCTGCGTACGGTGACCCGGCCGTCTGCGCCACCTGAGTCGCGTCGCCGCCCGGGTTGTAGACCTCGCCACAGATGGCGAAATTGATGTTCCCATCGCCATCACTGTCGAATAGGGCGCACGCGTCACCGGTGTTCCCGTTACTGGTCCATGCCCCGGTTTCGTCCCAACTCCAGTAGAGGCTGAAGTAGTTGGGATCCGTGTTGTCCCGGCCCAGCCGGGTCAGGTCTTTCTGGCCTGGCTGGTCATTCGAACCCTGCTGGTCAATGACGGTAAAGAAATTCGCAGGTATGGTGATACTGACAACGATCTGCGAGTCGGCTGAGACAGCCGTCACGACGAAGGAGCCGGCGTCCAGGTTGTCCGCCGGCAATTCCAGCTCGGCGGTGGCGCGGCCATTCTTGTCGCTTAAAGTGGTGATGGGCGCGTGCGAGTGCCCGTCGTTCACTTCGATGGTCACGAGCTCGTTGGGACGGAAGCCGTCTGCCGTGATTCGCGCTCGATCTCCGGACCGATATGACAACCGGTCTGTGGTCATCCTGCCCCTTCGCACAAAGGAAGCCTGCGCGCCTAGACCTGAGGAGCCGATAGCCTCCAGCACGAGATCCACACCGGCCGTATCGTTCGCGTTCATGGACCATGTGGTCTTGAACGCCCCGTCCGCGTCCGCGCTGATGAACCACGGTTCGTGGCCCATACCCGTTTCCACCGTGCCACCGGTGTGCGCCACGCGCAGCATCACGCTTTCAAACGGCGAGAATCCGGTGCCGGAAATTTTAATAGTGTCTCCGGCAAGGTAGCCTCGCTTGTCGATCCGAATGGCTGGATCTCCGTCAGGCCGGACGATCCGGCTGAGTCTTCGTTGCAATGCAGCCGGACCTGCCAACACGCCAAAAACACCGGCAGCGCCAGCCAGTAAAGCAATCACCAATATAAGAGTGCCGATATACCTCGTTGACTTCATCATCATGATCTCCGTCCAAGAACAAATTGTTTCAGGCTCGGCACAAGCCGCATCCAAACGCGGCTATGCCACCTTCACGCTTTTCTGGTGACACGGCGAGGCTGAACCGTGTGGATTCGGGAGTTCAAGAAAGAGTCATACGTGCTTCTTGCTCTCTGCCAATGCATCCACATTGGGCGTCCCTGCACATGAAGACGGCCGGACTGCTTCAGCCGTGCACCCCAAGCTCAGAAAAGAGTAAACGCCGGGAGAGAATCTGAGAATCGGTCACAGGTATACGTGTACCAATGGACCCGGGGATGAAGGCCACTTCGCCCGCTTCTTTCCCGCACTTTTGTGTGCGTCACGATCCGACGTTTCCTGCACCCTTTTGGGGACTCCGGGCGTCAGTGGAAAAAATAGGAGTCCCTTGCCGGGCCTCTCCCTGGTTCTCGCGAGTTGTGTGGTTCTACCGAGTTACGGCTCCGGTACATGCCGAACTGGATCGTGACTTCAATAGCGGGACGGCTTGAAGCCATCCTTAGCGGGACGGCTTGAAGCCATCCTTCCAAAACGCTCACTCCATCGTCGTGCAATACAACTTTGGTCTTATGTGGCGCCCGTTGGTGGTCCATGCAGTCCTCCACTTTCGACCAATATCCACAGGCACGTCCGTGTTGTTCAATGGATCTGCGAAGATTCAACCGCTCCCGCTCCGGATAGCGGCCGGTGAAAAACAGGATGGCAAGGATGCTCGAGAAACAAAGGAAACGTCGCGAGAAAACGCTAAACCTTCGACCGTCCATTTTCCTGCCTAAATGCCGTGAGCAGGTCTCCGGCACTGAGATCCCCCAAACAAAATTGCGACCCAACTGGAGTTTGTATGCGAACAACTAAGCTTCGTTCACGAGTACTGCTGGCCCTTACGGTGATGATCCTCCTCGCTGCGGCGACCATTTTCGCAGTACACGATGACAACCTCTTCGAGCTGGGCACGCCGCCCTACAACGCCGGCAGCGGGAACATCGCCGGGGACGGCAACCCCGCCAACGGACCAGACTGGGGAGATCTCTTCAACTCCGACGGTAGCCTCAAGGACGTGATCGGCGTGTCCGGCCGCCCCGACTACAAAGACTATGGCGGCATCGGCGCAGACTTTGTTAAGGACGATCTTGGCTCTGGGGGTGGCATTGACCAAACAATCTTTAGCGGCGGCAAGATGACTGACCCGGTTTCGGCGTGGACGTGGGGGGCGGGAACGGTACCGAAAAAAGACGACCTCAGGAACGTATACCTGTATGCGGTAGTGAACCCGGTTCCGGATCCGAATGATGGCAAGAACCATCTGAACCTCTACGCGGGACTCGAGCGAGTCGTGGCCAACGGCGACGCCCATCTCAGCATCGAACTGAATCAGTCGGCCATCGTTCCGAAGCCCGATCATACGTTCTCCGGCGCCCGGACCGTGGGGGATCTGATGGTCTCGATGGACTTCAGTAATGGGGGAGGTTTTGGCACCCTGGCGGTCTACAAGTGGAATGGAGCTGGGTTTGACGTGTTACAAACCCTCGGCGCAGAAGGTTGCAATGCGGCCGACACGGTTTGCGCGTTCAACAACGGCGTCCCGCTCACGGGCATTGCGGGCGACGCGATTGATGTGAACGGGTTCACCGAAATTGGCGTGGATGTGACTTCTCTTATCCCGAACGCGGGAGCTTTGCCCTGCTTCAGCGCCGTTATGTTTAAAACGCGCTCATCAGGCTCACTGAGCAGCCAGCTGAAAGATTTCGCGATTGGCAACCTCAAGTTGTGCGGCCTTGACGTCACGAAGAACTGCAGCGACACCCTTTCCGGTAGTCCGGTCAATTTCACCGGCAGCATCAAGAATGTCGGAGCCGTTCCGCTGAAAAACATCTCGATCACCGACGATAAGGCGGGCAGCGTCATCGCTTCACTGGCAACGACCACCTTGCAGCCGGGCCAGTCGGTCTCCTACACCGGTTCCTACCCAAGCGGCACGTCCACCGTTTCAGTAACCAAACAATGTACGGCCGGACAGCCGGGCGATCTGGTTCTCTTCTCCGGAACGATAACCAACACTGGCACTGTTCTGTTGAATAACATCTCAATCACCGACGACCAGCCGGGCAGCATCATCAGTCCACCGTCGATCAGTTCGCTGGTGGCGGGCGCGTCAGCCAACTACACGGGTTCCTACATTCCCGACGCGATACCCGGAGTTCGATCGGATACAGTACAAGCAATCGGCCACAAGGCCGACACCAGCGCGGTCCAAGGGTCCGGCAGCGCCACTTGCACAGCGATCGGCCCACCGTCGATCAGTAAAGCATTTACGGATTCCGTTATCCCACAGGGTGGAACCACGACCCTAAGCTTCACGATTACCAACCCGAACGCCATGACGCTGACCGGCATAGGCTTCTCCGACACCTTGCCGTCAGGTCTGGTGATCGATAACCCGGTCGTGTTGACCGGTTCGTGCGGCGGCGGCTCGATTTCCACGGGAACAGACAGCATCGGCCTGTCGGGCGCAACGCTGGGGCCCCTCGGTTCGTGTACGTTTAGTGTGAAGGTGGCGGGCACGACTCTCGGAGTGAAAAATAACCTCACGGGAAAGGTGACCTCGACACAAGGTGGGGACGGTAACGAGGCTTTCGCGAGCCTCACCGTACAGGAAGGGAAAGTCATCATCCACAAGACCTCTAACGCGTCCTCTTCGACGACGCTCGGTAGCACCATCACATACTCCTACGAGGTAACGAACACCGGGACCTCGGCGATCACAAGCTTCACCGTAACGGACACCAAGTTGGGCGCGATCACCTGCCCGGTGAGCAGCCTGGCGCCTGGGGCCTCGACGACCTGCACGGCCACCTACGTCGTCCAGCAGAGCGACATGAACGCCGGATCCATCTATAACAAAGTCACGGTGAATGGTGTCACACCGGTCGGGCCGGTATCGGCGAGTGACGACTTGACGGTGACGTTGATTCAGCACCCGAAGCTGACTATCCACAAGTCCGCCGCCGAGACGATCTACAACGCGGTCGGTAATGTTCTCCACTACAACTACCTGGTGAAAAACGAGGGCGACGTGAGTCTTGCCGGTCCAGTCACGGTCGCCGACGACAAGTCCAGCAACGAAACCTGCCCAGCAGTCACGACCGTCGGGAACGGCGACGGTTTCCTGGATCCGGGCGAATCGATTACCTGCACGGCCACCTACACGATCACCCAAGCCGACCTGAACGCCGGCTCG
>QHXC01000575.1 GCA_003222815.1 Acidobacteriota bacterium
CCTGGTCCGCAGAATGGTCTGGCCACCGGCACACGCCCGGACGATCGCCGCTTGAATTCATCGTACTCCGTGAACGGGCAGGACCCTGTTGCCAACAACAACTTGATCGATGGTATGGACAACAACGAGCGCTTCATTGGCACCATTGGAGTCCGGCCTTCTATTGACGCCATCCAGGAATTCAAGGTTCTGACGAATCTTTATAGCGCCGAAATCAGCCGCACGTCGGGCGGTGTGATCAACATTCTGACGAAGTCGGGAAGCAACGATTTCCACGGCTCGTTGTTTGAATTTCTCCGGAACGATCGACTCGATGCGAATGGCAACTACAACCTCACCGGAGGGACACAGTTGCCGAAGCAAAAGTTCCGGCAGAACCAGTTCGGAGGAAGTTTAGGCGGTCCGATCGTGAAGAATAAAACCTTCTTCTTTGGCGATTATGAAGCGCTGAAGATACGGCAGGGAATTCCGATTACGGCCGTCGTGCCGACAGCGAAGCAGCGCGTCGGCGATTTTTCCGAAAACTGCTCGGCCGGTTTCAATGCCAGCGGCATCTGCGCCAGTGCGGCGCAACAACTGAATGTCGCAAACTCTGTGGGCGGCGTACCAGCGGGCCCGGTGCCATTCAATCGGTTGGATCTTTCGCCTTACAACGGTCAACTCGATCCGCTCGCGCGGAAGATTGCGGCGTTGTATCCCTTGCCGAACGGACCGGGTATCAACACCACCAACTTCGCCTCTTCTCCGGTTCGGCCGCAAGACGCGTCGACGTTGGATGGACGCATCGACCACAGCTTTTCCGCAAAGTGGAACTTCTTCGGGCGGTATTCCTTTAACGACATCACCACTGTCCAACCGACGGGCTTCCCGGATGTGAACGGCATAAATCCGGGGGGGCAGTTCAACTTCGCAGGCCCTAATAAGACGCGCGCCCAGAATCTGCAGTTGAGTCTCGTAAATACGTTGCGGCCAAACCTCCTGATTGAATTGAAGGCCGGCCTTTGGCGAGCGTCGATTCAATCGAAGACGGTCAATGACGGCAAGAATGTCTCCAACGACCTTGGTTTTCCGTGTAACGCCCTCAGTTGCGTGAATACCGGTGATATTCAAACCTATGGAGTACCGCGCCTGGTGATTCAAGGTTTCGAGGGCCTCGGCGACGCCACTTTTGTGCCGCTCCTGCAGTTCGACAATACGTTTCAATACAGTGGAGCGGTGACCTGGACGCGCAGTGCGCACAACTTCAAATTCGGGGCGAATCTAATTCGGCGGCAGTTCTCGCTTGTCCAGAGCCCCTCACCGCGAGGACAATTCACTTTCAACGCCTCCACATCCAGCGCGCCTGCTCCTTTCGATTTCGGGTTGGCCAATTTTTTGTCGGGTTCGCCGGTCACGGTCGAGCGTCGGGCAAGTCTTTATAAGCCGGGCTACCGCTCGTGGGAAACGGGTTATTACGTCCAGGATGATTGGCGCGCGAACCGATGGCTGACACTGAACCTTGGACTGCGCTATGACATCTATACTCCCAAGACGGAGCAGTATCAGCGGCTAGCCAATTTTGATCCCGTGACTTCGGTCATCCTCGTGGCCGGAGAGAACAGCAGTGCTACGACCAACATCAGGACGGATCATCGAAGCATTGCACCGCGGCTTGGTTTCGCGGCTAGTCTGGGAAGCGGCATGGTCCTGCGCGGTGGCTTTGGATTGAGCTTCTTCCCGAGCGACTATACTTCCGCTGTGGCACTCAAGAATCCGCCGTTCACCAGCGCGCTGACGTGCGGTCCGTCGACGACTGGCAGTTTAGTCAATACCGGTTGTCCGGTTGGAATCGGCACATTGTCGCAAGGCTCTCCGGTTCCTTTGAAGCCCACCGATTTCCCAACTGTTTCCGGTGTCCTGGATCTGACTCGAATTCCATCGAGCACAATCAGCGCGGTCGATCTGGATTTCCGAAACAGCTACAACCATCAATTCAATCTGACGTTCGAGAAGCAGTTTGGCAACAACGTGGCAAGTGTGGGCTACATCGGCACCCGGGGACGGAACCTTCCGATGGGCCTGCCGGACATCAATCGAGCTCTTCCAAGTGGAAACGCCACTGCAAATCCTCGCCCGTACGCCAGCGCCGCGCCGAGAGTGACGACCATCGGCTATTTCACCACCCAAGGCGAGGCCGAGTACAACGCCCTCCAACTGACCTTCAATCGCCGCTTCGCACAGGGTCTCAGTATGACTTCCGGCTTCACGTTCGCGCACGGTGAGGATGACATCCGGGGCCTCGGCACCGGTACTGGCGGCTATGGGAGTCTAATCGGACCGTTGTCAGAGGCGATCACCAATGTGAGACGCTACGACTGGGCCACGAGTGACTTCAATATCAAGTACCGTTGGACGTTTGGCGGAAACTACGAGCTGCCCTTCGGTAAATCGCTCAAAGGTGCGTCCGGACTGGTATTGAGCGGCTGGCAATTGAACAGCAGCGTGACGTGGCAGACGGGTTTGCCATTCAGCGTCATCGACCAAAATTCGGTGAGCGGCGTTCTTGGTCTCACAACCGACGAACGTCCAGATCTGGTAAGCAAAAATATCCGAATGCCGAATCCCACAGTCGGCGCTGCCGGGCAGTGGCTGAATCCGGCAGCATTTGCGATACCTACCAAATTCACGCTGGGCAATGCACCCCGCAATGTGGGATACGGGCCGAACCAGGCCTTCGTTAATTCATCGCTCTTCAAAATTTTCAAGCTCACGGAAAAATACAATCTGCAGTTCCGCGCCGAATCTTTTAACGTCGCAAATCATCCGGTATTCGGAAATCCAAACGTGAATAACCCAGGCTTCGGCAACGCCAATTTTGGCAAGATCACTATGGTGGCGGGGACCTATGCCCCTCGCCAGATTCAGTTCGCGCTGAAGCTATTGTTCTGAGATTGGATGGTCGTTAACTAAAGATTTCTACATACGG
>QHXC01000383.1 GCA_003222815.1 Acidobacteriota bacterium
ATAATAGAGGTCGTGCCTGATGGTGCCGGCTTTCAGGGCTTCTTCGAGGTTCCGATTTGTGGCGGTAATGAGCCGGATATCCACCTTGATCGGACGGATTCCTCCGACACGTTCGATTTCCCGCTCCTGAAGAACGCGCAGCAGTTTGGCTTGCACCGACGGCACCATCTCGCCGATCTCATCGAGAAATACGGTCCCTCCATCCGCAATTTCGATTTTTCCCTTCTTCTGAGCCACCGCACCCGTAAATGCGCCTCTTTCGTGTCCGAAGAGCTCGCTTTCCAACAGCGATTCCGTCAGCGCAGCACAATTGATCGCTACGAACGGCCGGTTTTCGCGACGGCTGTTGCGATGGATCGCCCGCGCCACCAGTTCCTTGCCTGTACCGCTCTCACCACGGATCAGCACGGTCGAATCCGTGGGAGCGACCTTTCGAATGAACTGAAATACTTCCCGCATGCGCGGACTCTCGCCAACCATATCGTGTTCGATATTGATCTCTTCCTGAAGACGCTGGTTTTCGCCTTCGAGCCATTCCACGTACCGTGCATGCTCCAATGCGACCGCGGCGATTGAGGCAATGGCCGTCAGCAGATGCAAATGATGTTCGTCAAAATGCGCACCCGCATGTGTGGTATCTGCATAGATCACGCCCAGCTTGCTCTGAAAAACCATCAACGGAACGCAAAACACCGAACGGATCTGGGAAGCAACGAGACTCTCCGTGGCCGCAAAAGCCTGATCGGCAAGAACATCGTTCCCCATCACCGCGACACCCTCTCGCAGTACCTGGCGTGCAACGGTCCGGCTGATCCGGAACGGCTCGCCGAGATCCGAGTCCCTCTCCCGGTAAGTTCCGGCAATGAAATCCGCGGGATCGTGGCCCACCAGAAGAATCGCGCCTCGCTGGACCGGCATGACTTCGAAAATCATCTCGAGAACCCGCGCTTCCAGATCCTCAGGATTCCGAATCCCGCTAATGGCCGTGCTGATTCTGAGCAGGGCGGCCAGGTCGCGCGCCATTCGCCCGCCTGGCGGCATCGTCTCCGCGATCTTGTCTGGCTGCAGAAAGACAGACTCGTCTTGTTCGAGTTTCACCGTGACCGCCGTGATGAAATGCTCTTCGGTACTGTCGGCGAATAGAACAGTCCTCGACGTTTCATCTTCTTGGACCAGAAAGACAAAGTGAGACGACCCAACCTTGATACGATCTCCGTGCTCCAGCGTTTTCTCTCGCGTCGGCACATCGTTGACGAAAGTCCCATTCAGGCTCTCCAGATCCGTGATTCGAACCAGCCCTTCGCAGTTACCAATCGAACAGTGACGCCGTGAGACGAGAGGATCATTGATCATCATGTTGTTCGAAGGTTCCCGGCCGATCAGGAGTTCCTCGTCGGCGAGGAGGACGGTCATCCCTTTTAAAGGTCCGCTTATGGCGATCAATCTTGGCTGCATCGAGGGGGGATATGTTATAGAAACCACCGGGCCGTGCACAAATATTTCAAAAAAGCGTGGGCTTTTAGCCCGCGTTCTCCTCAGCGGAACCGGTCCCAGAACGGTTCCGTGCCCGCCGCAAGAAGCACAACCTGCGAATAGCTGCGAACACCTTCCGGAACGCTATTGGCTTTGAGATACCAGTCGAGGATGGCGGTTTGAAAATTACCGATCCATCGAACCCGTTCGCCGCGAATACGATCGAAGACCCGCTGGAGATCCCCGCGGGGGCCGGGTTGAAGGAGCGTGTCAAGTTCAGGCGACCGAACGTAGAGCCAAAGATTCAACCAGCCGCTATATTGAAGGATGGGGTCATTAGACAGGACAGTGGCGAAGAAGGCAATCAGGTTTGCATCGCCTTCGGCGGGATAACCGCGAACATGAGCCAACTCGTGCGCAATCACAAATGGCCGTTCGACGTCGAGCAGGGTATTGCTAACGATAGGTTCGTGAGCGAAAGGGTTGAACAGGCCGTCCACTCCGGCGGCATGAAACCAGGGATTGACAAGCCATGAATTCTTGACCAGGCTGGACGCTCTCCATTCGGAACCATCGATTACCGCCACGACCCGGCTGACCCGCCGTACCGCTTCTTTTTGGACCTTTTGCTCGTCATAGCCTTGCCGTTGTTTCTCGGCATAAAGGCGGTTGATCTGGCCAGCAACTCGCTCGGCGAATTGCTTCACACGGTCCGGCCGAGCACGTTCTCCATCGAAAGGCAGCTTCGAATCGAGCGGTTGACGGTGGTAGTTCAGCCCCCACGACCAGAAGAAGATGAGATACAAACCTGCGGCAATGTTTGCGGCGAGACGGACTCGCCGCCTGCGGGCAAGGAAAACCAACAGAGCTAATCCAAGGAAAATGCCGGCATCCAACCAAGCGAAGGAAACCGCATCGGCGAACCCGCCGGCGAGGCCGGATATTTTGGGGAACATGCCGCGGGCATACCAAGTTTCAACCACTCCGGGGGGGAATGCACCAGCCCACGACAATATGAAGGTCAGAAGAGCGAGCGCAGGCAGGATCCAGGCCATACTGCTGTTTTCCAGTCGTGTAAAATTATGAAAAAATTCTTAATTTCTGCTTGACCATTCAGATGGCCGTTTGTTACGATGCGTCTTTCAGTTCAGTCGTTTTTTGCCAATAAGTCCTTTCACCTCAAACAAATAAGAAGCAAGATTAACAAGGGACTTTGGCCCTCTCGGAAACTCAATCAAGGAGCAAACGAATGGCCAAGAGCCTTTATACCTTTATTATTCTTCCCGAGGCTAGTGCGCGCCTTCATAAGCTTCGGTTGCCCGTTCTGGTCTTGCATCTTCTGGTCGTCATAGGCATTATTTCACTTTTTGTAATCGTTGGTCTGGGCTTCAGCTACGCAAAGATGGCTTTCAAAGTGGCCGACTACAACAAGCTGCAGGCTGAGAACCTCGACCTCAAAGTTCAAAAGAAGAATCTCGAAGTCTCCACCGTCAAGCTCGGCACCAAACTTACAGCGCTTCAGACGCTTTCCGGTTCAACTGTGGATTATCGGACTTCAGACCTGATCCGTAGTTCGGATCCCAACGTGGATGTCGAGTTCCTGAAGGGTCGCACCACCGAATTGGAGAACCAGTTGAAACTGCTGGAGCAGGTCGCCGTGCGGCGAGCCTCGATTCTGCGCTTCACGCCAACCATCTGGCCCGTACGGGGTATGATCACGAGTCATTATGGAAACCGACTCGATCCTTTCAACGGCGACTCCGAAATGCATTTTGGCCTCGATATTGCCGCTCTCTACGGAAGCCTTGTGCACGCTCCGGCAGACGGAATCGTCATCTATGCGCAGCGAAAGTCCGCCTATGGAAACCTGATCATTCTGGATCACGGAAACGGCCTGACGACTCGATATGGCCATCTTTCCCGCTTCAATGTCCAGGTCGGACAGACGATCCGCAGAAATGACATGATCGGATTTGTCGGCACATCGGGCAGAAGCACCGCGCCGCACCTCCATTATGAAGTCCGGATGAACGACCGGCCGATCAACCCGAGGACGTATCTGCCGAAAAGCTAGCTGGAATTTCGGATTGCGGATTGCGCATTTCGGATTTAGGGACCAGCTTAAATCGGCATGGCGCCCAAATCCGCAATCCGAAATCCGCAATCCGAAATCATGTTAAACTCGTCTATGCTCGATACGATTGTTAGGCGGATCGTAGGGTCGAAGAATGATCGAGAAATTAAGAAAATCCAGCCCGTTGTTGAACAGATCAACGCTTTAGAACCTCGGATTTCCAGCCTCACCGACGAACAACTCCAGACCAAAACAGCGGAATTCCGGCAGCGCCTCGAAAACGGCGAGTCGCTGGAGGAGATTCTGCCTGAAGGCTTCGCGGTCGTCCGCGAGACGGGCAAGCGTATCCTCAACATGCGGCACTTCGACGTGCAGCTCATCGGCGGATACGTCCTGCATCAGGGGCGGATCTCGGAAATGAAAACCGGTGAGGGGAAAACGCTCGTTGCCACGCTTCCGGCATATCTGAACGCACTCGAAGGCAAGGGCGTTCACGTCGTTACCGTCAACGATTACCTGGCGCGGCGCGACTCGGAGTGGATGGGCCGGCTTTACAAGTTTCTCGGCTTGAGTGTTGGCGTCGTTCAGCACGGTCTGGATGACCAGCAGCGGCGCGACTCGTACGGCTCGGACATCACGTACGGCACGAACAACGAATTCGGCTTCGATTACCTGCGGGACAACATGAAGTTCGATCTGGCTCACTGCGTCCAACGCGAGCACCATTACGCGATCGTTGACGAAGTGGACTCGATCCTTATCGATGAAGCCAGAACACCTCTCATCATTTCGGGACCAAGCGAAGAATCCACCGATAAATACTATCGAATCGACAAGATCGTTCCGAAGCTGCGGCGCGACATCGATTACCAGGTCGATGAAAAGCACCGCACAGTTACGTTGACCGAGGAAGGCGTCGCACGTTCGGAGAGCCTGCTTGGTGTTGAGAACCTGTACGATCCAGCCAATATGGAAATCCTCCACCACATCAATCAGGCGTTGAAGGCACACACACTCTTCAAACGCGATGTTGAATACGTAGTGAAGGAAGGCGAGGTTCTTATCGTTGACGAGTTCACTGGGCGACTGATGCCCGGACGCCGCTGGAGCGACGGTTTGCATCAGGCGGTCGAGGCCAAAGAAGGTCTTCGCATCCAACAGGAAAACCAGACGCTCGCCACGATCACCTTTCAGAACTACTTCCGGATGTACAAGAAGCTGGCCGGGATGACCGGCACTGCGGAAACGGAAGCCGAGGAATTCCAGAAAATCTACAGGCTGGACGTCGCTGTCATTCCAACCAACCAAACGCTGCGCCGAATTGAGAATCCCGACATGATCTACCGAACGGAACGGGAAAAATTCGACGCCGTCGTCAGGGAAATTAAGCAGTGCAACGAAAAGGGTCAGCCGGTGCTGGTCGGCACGATCTCCATCGATCGTTCGGAGAAACTCAGCTCGATGCTGAAGCGCGCGGGCGTGAAACATGTCGTGTTGAACGCAAAGTATCACGAGAAGGAGGCGGAAATCGTGGCGCAAGCCGGACGCAAAGCCGCCGTTACCATTGCCACGAACATGGCCGGACGCGGTACGGACATTCTTCTGGGCGGCAACGCGGAATTCATGGCGCGCGATGTGATGCGAAAGAGGGATATCGATCCGCTGACGGCGACGCCTGAGCAATGGAATGAAGCCCTCGCGCGGGTAAAACCGGGGATCGATTTAGAGCACGAAGAGGTCGTTCAGGTTGGCGGGCTTCATATCATCGGTACAGAACGTCATGAGGCGCGGCGCATCGATAACCAGCTTCGCGGACGATCGGGACGCCAGGGCGACCCGGGATCATCCCGCTTTTACGTCTCGCTCGAAGACGATCTGATGCGCATTTTTGCCGCGGACCGCATTTCGGGAATAATGCAGCGGCTCGGAATGGAAGAAGGCGTACCGATCGAGTCGCGCTTTGTGTCTAAACAGATCGAGAACGCGCAGAAGCGGGTTGAAGGCCAGAACTTCTCCTACCGAAAACACGTCCTGGAATATGACGACGTCATGAACAAGCAGCGTGAAGCCGTCTACGGGCTCCGCAGGCAGCTGCTCGAAGGCGAAGACCAGAAGGAATACCTGATGGGAATCGCTGACGACATCATGAGCGGTTTCGTTTCGCAATTTGCAGGCAAGGACACGCATCCGGACGAATGGGATCTTGAGGGTCTGGCGACCGCCGTCCTGCGCCAGTTCGGTTTCGACTATCGAGCGGAAGGTATCGATCCCGGCCAACTCGGATCCAAGGACCTGGAAGATGCGTTGATCGCCAAGGCACACGAGAAATATGACCAGAAGGAAGCCATCATCGGCTCCGCACCAATGCGATACCACGAACGTATGCTCATGCTTCAGATTGTGGACTCGCAGTGGAAGGATCATCTTCTGGCAATGGACCATCTCAAGGAAGGCATCGGACTGCGCGGTTACGGACAGCGCGACCCGTTGGTCGAATACAAGAAAGAATCTTACGAATTGTTCGAAGACCTCATGGGCCGGATTGAAGAAGACACGCTCCGTTTCCTTTTCCTCCTCCAACCCGTTGAAGAAAAAAAGCAGGCCGAGCAGGTCGAACGGCGCCGGCGCAAGCAGGAATTCGTAATGTCCAACCAGAATGGCGGCGACGGAGCAGCACGCCAGGTCAAACGCGACTCTCCCAAGGTCGGGAGAAACGATCCCTGCCCCTGCGGCAGCGGAAAGAAATTTAAGAAGTGTCATGGGGTGACTGTTTGACTGAAAAGAAAATTTCAGGCGACGCCTATACGTTTGACGACGTCCTGATCGTGCCTGTCAAATCGGACGTCCTACCCACCGAAGTTCGCACAAATACCAAACTGACAAACAGAATTGAACTGAACATACCGATCGTCAGTTCCGCCATGGACACGGTGACGGAATCGCGCCTGGCGATTGCCCTTGCCCAGCATGGAGGGATCGGCATCGTGCACCGGAATATGCCGATCGACAAGCAGGTTGCTGAAGTGGACAAGGTGAAACGGTCCGAAAGCGGGATGATTGTAGATCCGATCACAATGTCTCCGAGCGACAAGATCGAAGACGCCGTCAAGCTGATGGCGCACTACAAAATCTCGGGGGTGCCGATTACGGAAAACGGCCGGCTGGTGGGGATCCTGACGAATCGCGACCTCCGGTTCGAAACGCGGTTCCATCTGCCGATTCGCGAGGTCATGACAAAAGAGAACCTCGTCACGGTTCCTGTCGGCACAACGCTGGAGGAAGCACAGCGCTTGCTGCACAAGCACCGGATCGAAAAACTCCTCGTCGTCGATAAAGATCAGAACCTGAAAGGTCTGATCACGGTGAAGGACATCACCAAGAAGATCAAATACCCGCTTTCGTCCAAAGACGCGCACGGCCGGTTGCGCGTTGGCGCGGCCATCGGCGCGACAGGGGACTACCTGGAGCGTATGTCCGAGCTCGTCCGCGCGAGAGTCGATTTGATCGTCATCGATACCGCGCACGGACACTCCACCCGCGTACTCGAAGCCGTGAAGGAAGCGAAGCGGCGATTTTCGGACATGGATGTTGTTGCGGGCAACATCGCAACCGAAGAAGCTGCCCGGGACCTGGTTGCGGCGGGGGTGGATGCGATCAAGGTGGGCATGGGGCCGGGTTCCATCTGCACGACACGCGTCGTCAGCGGTGTCGGAATGCCCCAAATCACGGCAATCCTCGCGTGCGCGCGTGCCACGCAGGAGGCAAAGGTTCCTTTGATTGCGGATGGTGGTATCAAGTTCTCCGGTGATATGACGAAGGCTCTTGCCGCCGGAGCGCAAACGGTGATGATCGGCTCGCTTTTCGCCGGTACCGACGAAAGCCCCGGCGAGACGATCTTGTATCAGGGCCGTACGTTCAAGTCGTATCGAGGAATGGGTTCGCTGGGCGCCATGCAGTCCGGTAGCCGCGATCGTTATGGCCAGGATCAAGAATCGCCAGGCAAGTTGGTCCCCGAAGGCATTGAGGGCCGCGTTCCGTACAAAGGACCTATCGGCTCGATGGTCGCCCAACTTGTCGGTGGATTAAGAGCAGGTATGGGTTACTGCGGCGCCAGCACAATTCAGGAACTCCAGACCAGGACCCGCTTCGTGAAGATTACTGAAGCCTCGCTGCGCGAAAGTCACGTGCACGATGTATTCATTACAAAGGAGGCGCCGAATTACCAGTTGGACGAGTAAAAAATTTCGGATTGCCGATTCCGGATTTGGGGAACAACCAGATTCAAGCTGGCCCGAAATCCGAAATCGGCAATCCGAAATTTCTAACCGATCGTCGTTTTACCCGATCTTCGGAATGGCTCGCTGAGGTACTTCTGCGCTTCGCCTTGAGCGCCGTATGAATCGTCGCCGGTGTTGGCGGCCTTTTGGTATTCGGTGACGGCGCGTTCGCGCTGGCCACGAATATCGTAGATCTTGCCCAGATTCATATAGGCCCAGACTTCCACCCACTTGGGCTTGAGATCCCCATTCAATGATTCGCGGAACTCATTGGCCGCCGCCTGAAGATTGCCGAGTTCGAACAACGCCTCGCCCATGCGGAACAGCGCGAGCGAATTGTGGCCATCGATGTCGATCGCTTTCTGATATTCATCGATCGCATCGTTGTACTTTGCGTCGTTAACAAACTCTTCACCGCGGTTGACCAGGACGTTCACCCGAATATCATTCGACATCCGAAGCAGCTTTTCCCGCGGATCGATCGTGACGAGTTTCGGCTTCCGCTGAGTCACTACATCGAAATCGCTGGATTCACCGGATACGACCACACGCGCGTATTCCGGCTCGCCATCCGTCTGAATTTGAAGTTCCACAGGCATCTTGAAAAGATCAAGATCCTGTTTGATCTGACCCATGATCTTGTATCCGTCCTTGGTGCGAAATACCGTGTACGATTGTTTGAACTCCGGCACTCCCGTGGAATTCAGCCACTGATCAAAGAAGTAGTTCAAATCGCCACCGGCTACTTCGGTCGCCAATTTTTCGAAAGCTTCCGTCGAAGCGGGCGTGTTTTGGAACTGCTCCAGATACCGGCTCATGAGCTTCTGAAAGTTGTCATCCCCGATAACCCAGCGCAGCATGCGCAGCACGAAGGCCCCTTTGTACTGGACCAGCGAACGATATTCCGGCGAGTCCTTCTCCATGCCGCCCGCCTGGCGGACTGGGGTTTTCCCTTCGTACCCAAGAGCTTTAACGAGCGCTTTGTCGATATGCTCCTGCGCTTCCGCAGGAGAAAGCGTTTTCTCAAAATAGAGCAGGCTGGCGAAGGCGGCCATGCCATCGACCAGCCAGGCGTCGGCGGTCGGATTTTTGACTGCGATTTTCAAAGGGAACCACTGGTGAGCGATGGTCGTTGCGAGTGCGGACAGGTCGAAGTCTTTGCGGAATTGGGAGGAGGGCAACAAGAGCGTTCCCACGGACCATTGCGATGTCCAATTCGCACCCTGAACCTCGATGATGCGCAGCGTTGAGACTGGCGGCGGACCAAACGTTTCCGTGTAGTAGTCCAAAACCTTTCCCACGGTTTCGGCCATCGGTTGCACAGTATCGGCGGCCGCTTTGAGCGTGTGGATTGAGATTTCGGATTTCTCCGTCCTCACATCTGTTGGAGTGTAGTTTCCTGCAGCAACCATTCCCCAATAAGACGGCTGAGGGCTGGCAAAACCATCCGCTACCTTGGGCAGATCGGTTACAAGACTCCAGCCTGGAGGCACAGTGACTCTCAGACGCATGTCGGCCTTGTCCTTGTGTAGACCATTGGTCGGAAACCACCTGCCTTCATAAAGGAGAAACGCGCTCTCTTCAGAAACCCTCGCAAGTACGGGGTCATGCCGATCCTCTTCCGGATTGAGTATGCCGGCGTATTCAATGTGCACGACAGGATTGCCGTTGAACTGCTGCCCGCTCAAATCGACTTCGACCGTCGAATCGAGATCATATTGCCGGAACCGCGTGTCGGCGCCGCTGATCGTCACGCTGGAAACACGCAGCCGCCGGTCGAGATCGAAGGTCGCAA
This sequence comes from Acidobacteriota bacterium, assembly GCA_003222815.1. Classification (GTDB taxonomy): domain Bacteria; phylum Acidobacteriota; class Terriglobia; order 20CM-2-55-15; family 20CM-2-55-15; genus 20CM-2-55-15. Next base: position 9,620 of record QHXC01000383.1, read on the forward strand.
AATTTTTGCGATCGAGTTGCTTGAACTGAATATCGGCTTTGCCGACCAGTCGATGTTCCTCGGGCACCAGCGTCACATCGACGGAATACAAGTCAACGTCAATTCGCGGCCGCTCCGATTCGTCCGGGGCAGGCTGTGCGCCCCGTGCCGACTGGGCATTCAGCGGCGCCGCCAAAAGGAGCAGTGACAAAATCGAACAAAAAGTTTTACTCATGACTGTTTTCTTAACGCGGGGTTAAGGCCGCGACTACATGCATGCCGAAACACCTGAGAATGTAGTCGCGGGGTCTAGCCCGCGCCCTTCCTTCACGGAATTCTTACCACCAGCTTTCCCATTCCCGCATTATCGTTCTGGTCATAAATTCGAAACGCAATCACGTGCTCACCGCTTGCCAGTTCGCCGGACAGGTAACTAAAGGATTCCGACTTGGAGTCGATGATTCCGTCTTTGGGGAAAACCGGCCGCCAATCGCCCGTATCGATCGCGACCTCCGCCTGATTCAATGTAGACGTTTGGTCAACGGCCTCGATAGCAATGCGAACGCGCCCCTTTTCGATATTCTCCAGCTTCAGCGTAACCACCGGCGGAGTATTGTCGATGAAAAACGGCTTGCTCTCCATGTCCCCTTTCAGCGCCAGGTCGGCAGGATTGGACGGCTCGTCGCTGGCGACCACGCGAACACTATAGATTCCATCCGGCAGCGTGTCGGAGTTGATGGTGTAAAAATTGTCCTCCAAATCTTTCTTCAGAATCTTCCACGTCCGCTCGTTCTCACCGCGGTAAGACAGATCATAGGTGAGGGTGTCCAGGTTCTTATCGGTAGCAGTCCACTGAAACGACTGGGCACCCCTCTGAGGCACTCGCCGAGGCGGAATGCGTGGAAGCGCCGACTGTCCCGCGCGGGCATTTGCGCGAACCGTCGCAGGATCGTTCGGGTTGACGTTGTTCCCGGTCGTGACCGCGACCTTCTGGAGGGCAACGCCAGAAGGCAGAACGTCCACATTCGTAACTTCAGGCCGGAAATTCTGTTGCAGATACGGGACCTTGACTGAAGACAATCTTGGAGATCTGGAGCCGTCGGCTCTCAAAACCGCCCTCCACTGAATGAACCGCGCTTTAGGGCTGGTCGTCGTGCCACTGCCGTCTACCAACGCCCATTCGGACCACGTTTTATCCGGAGCGCTGGTATTGCCGGCGCGGGTTGAAATCTGAATCAAATCCTGGTTCTCAGCCTTCCACAAGAGCTTGCCCCAGGAGGAAATAGCATCTGTATCTTTTACGTTGGACTCGTATGTTCCGGATGTCGCCAGCGCGTCGCCGATGCTGAAGAGTCTACCGACATTCGCTGATGCCGCATAAACACGATTGCCTACTTCGACCAGGCGCGTCGTTTGTTCCTCCGTGGATTCGAGCAGCAAGGTTGCGCTTCGGGCGCCGTCCATCGTATAGATACGACCTTTTGCGCCGGTAGAAAACAGGACCTTCCCAGCATGCGGCAAGACCGCAAAAACCGTCTCCTCCCGTGAACGCCACAATGTGTTCACAATGCCGTCGGGAAGAATCTCGAGCACCACACTCTGAGCATTGCCGTCGCTGCGCCGAGTCTGCGCCCGCGGTGTGTCCGGGGAAACCTGATCGAGCGGCTCGATCACTTGAATGTCCTGCGCCGTGGCGGCCGAAGTGGACCCGATAGTCACACTGACGGAGGGCTGAGCGCCCGATGGCCGGTCGGTTGACGAAGGAGCAGGCGCCGGAACCGGTGCCTGCCCGGGCTCACCATTGATAACGGAAGCATAGATCGTCCCATTGGGTCCAACGGCCACGGAATGCACTTCGCGCATTCCGGAGTCGTACAAGACGAATGCCTTTCCCTCTGGTGAAATGCGGTAGACGTACCCTTTCGGATCTCCGCCAGCAATCAGATTGCCATCTTTGTCGAGGGCCATCGACATGATATGCGTCTCATCGGTATCGTAAAACGATTCACCCTTGCCATCCGGAGTCACGCGGTAGATGACACCTCTATCGCCTGTGCCCACCAGCAAGCGCCCCTGCTTATCGAAAATCAGGGACCAGATGTATTTCACGCCGGGATCGTAGAACACCCCTAGCGTTCCACCTGGTTCGATGCGATAAACCTTCCCGTCGGGCGACGTGCCTGCATAGAGGACATCTTTGCTATCGACAGCCAAAGCGAGAACGTCGAGTTCCGCCAGATCTGCGATTTGGATGCCCTTGCCGGAGGGATCCACCTTAAAAATTTTTCCGTCGTGGCCGGTGCCGAGGTAAACATTTCCTTTTGAATCCGCTACTGCAGACCAGATCAGCGTCTGCTCCGTATTGAAAACCGTGTCAAATCGCGGCGCCAGTGCGAGCTCGTCGTCGCTCGTGAGCGAAAGATTGGTCAACTTGCCTTTCTGAAAATCATCGTACTTGCGAGTTTCCCAAAATTGCGGTGTTACGGCGAACAGAGGAATAGCCAACATGAGCGCAAAGAACCAAAAAGTTTTTTTCATCGATTAGTCTCAGAAATGCGGATTTTGGCCGCGAATTACACCAATGCCGCGAACGGACGTATCAAAAAATTTCGACTGCGTCCATTCGCGGCATTGGCGTAATTCGCGGCCTGCTCCCCACGCGTCATGGTTTCACCGTGAGGCTCAAAGATCTCTGCCCCTGGATCACGAATTTGGATTGAGGGAGTTCGTATTCACGGACGGTGGAATTCGCGGTGCCGGAGACGCTCCGGCTGGAAGATCTGTCGGTATTGATCAGGGCGGCCATCGATGGGGGTAGCGAAGGCATCTCCTGACCGCCAATCACCGCGCCAGGCTCAAAACTTAGAATCTTAATGTAGAGCCGGTCATTTTTGCGGAGCTTATTCAATTCATGGATAACCTGCTTCAGATCTGTAGGCACACTGGACGGACCGCGGCGCAGTTCAGAACCAGTTACTGTCGTTCCATCACCAACCACCAACTGGATCAAACCTGCCGGCAAACCTGCAGGAATCTGCACCGGGTGACGCTCCGTCACCGTGGCTCCATCGGTACCACGCAAATACGAAGTCAGGTTGATCGTCTCACCCGGACGCACTTCGGTTTTGTCGACGGCAATTCGTTCGAGTTGCGCATTGGTTTTCCGGTCGATCGAAGTGATTTCAAGATCCACCTTCTCCACAACCATACCGTCATAACCAGACGCCAACAGGTATTGCAGCGGGCTGACCGCGGCGATCGATGCCATCACGGGTCCGTTCATATCGCTGGAAAAAACATTGCCGATATTGACCGGCTCGTTGTTTTTCAGGTGTATCTTGCCGGATATCGACAGAGTCATTTCACCCAAAGCGCGCTCGCTTGCGGTTATTGCATTAAACACGACAAAGTTCATCAGGGGCGGGGTCAGGAAACGATCCGCTGCCAGCTCAAAGTTGTACTTGTTGACGGTGTTCATGCTGGTGGTGAGCATCACGCTGACCGGAATCATCTTCGATGTCGCGCCCAAAGAGCCAGCAATGCCTGTCGAGCGATCCTGTTGAAAAGCTCCGACGACGTCGAGAGGCACCGCCAGCTTGAAAGAGTTTTGAACATTGGGCAGCAGCGATATCACATATCCGGCCGACATGGGCACATCTGTTGGACCCGCGGTGAGGTTCGGGTGGCCGAACGCATAAACTTTATTTCCGTCCACGTAAGTGACCGTGCCGTTGGCACTCCAACTGATGTCGCCTCGAATCAATTCGACATTGACTGAAGATCCCGGCTCCAACTTGCTTCCAGACCCAGGCGCCAGATTCGCGGCGCCGCCGCCACCGCCGGCCTGCACAGGCGTGAAACCAAACGCGCTAAAGAATGGTGCGAACTGTTGCAGCGCGGCCGCTGAAGTACCCGAAACCAGTAGGGGCGTTTGGATGCGCATCAACGAAGGGGTTCCAGTGCCGGACTGAAAAGAACCGGCGCTTAACAGCGACTGAGGCAGCAGCAATTGCTGAATGGGCACCCCTTCGGCAAGCCTCTGGAGTTGACCAAAGACGAAAGCTGTCGGAGATTCGGCGGGGAGAATTCCAGAAGAAGCCTGGGCCACTTTCGGCGTGTTCCCCGGCTTTTGATCCAAGATGTCCAGCATTTGTTGGATCGGCTGGACACCCGCGATAGGTTCTTTAGCAAATGGAAAAGCAAAAGCAACGGCGCCGAGCAACTTGCCGTCTATGAAGACCGGACTTCCGCTCATTCCGGCGATGACACCGGTGCGCTCGAGCGGTCCACCCGACAAGCGGACCAGGATCATGTCCTGCTTTGGTGCGAAGTTCTTCAGCACACCCAAAACTTCAACACCGAACTGTTCGATTGTCGTCCCTTGGAAACCCGTCTTACCAAAGCCTTTCATCCCCTGCCGCACTTCGTCGACGGGCATAATGACCGGATCAGCTTCTTCCTAAATACAATGCTATCAATTAGAAAAATCGACAACTCATCTTAAAGGACTGGCGGAGTTTATGTCAACGCGAGACCCACTGTCATGAGTGCCGTAAATGGATTCATCCTCGCCGGAGGCAAAGGCACTCGTATGGGCCGCGACAAGGCCCTGCTGGAATGGCGCTCTGGAACCTTGCTGGAGTACATGGTGGACCTGCTGTCATCCGTCACCAGCAAGGTCCAGGTGATCGGCCGCCATCCATTGCCTGACCTGTTCCCCGGCCGCGGCCCGCTAGCCGGCATCCTCACCGCTATCCAAATCAGCCAAACCGAAACCAATCTGGTGGTTGCCGTCGACCTACCTCTTTTGACGAAGGAGTTCCTGCAATATCTCCGGTTCCGAATCGAAAACTCAGAACAACTTCTTGTCGCTTGCCAGATTGAATCCCATTTTCCGCTGTGCTTTGGCCTTCGGCGGAGGCTCATCGCTGAACTTGAGCGGCGCGTGCTCGCCGGCGAACTGAGCGTTCAGGCGTTTGTCGAAGGCTGCGGCCCGGAATTTATTCTTGAACCGGAGCTAAGCCATGCGGGGTTTGATATTTCGATATTCCGAAATGTCAATAACGAAGAAGACTACCGCGCTGCTCTGGAAAAACTTTAAATACTTTTCGCTTGGCCCAGTTCTGTCCCTATTTTGAAATAGGGTTGTAATAAACCTTTTCAAGCGAGGTCCTATGACCGGATGGCTCATGCGTTTGACACTGATCGTTGCTGCACTGTTGACCCTTTCAAGTGCTGTATTCGCCCAGATAAAGGAAAGCGGGGAATTAAATCTGTTTGGCGGGGTTAGCGCTTACACGAAGAACTTATATGAAATAGGGTTCCCGCAATCCCCTACTCCGATACCCGGACGATTCCGCTTGGACACGGGTCTGCGGGCGGGGTTGCGGTTCAACGTCTACACACGTGGCCATTGGGGCGAAGAGTTCCTCTACAGCTATGAGCCCAACAGCGCACAATTCGTGCTGCAACGCACGCCCTCAAACCCGCTCAAGCTCGACATTCAAGTCCACAACGTTGCCGTGAACACACTTTATTATTTGCAGGAACAAGAGACCCAGCGCATCCGTCCATTCCTGACGGTTGGCCTTGGGGCGTCGATTTTTCGTCCGACTTCCTATTCGCAATCCGTCGCCATTGATCCGCTGAGGGGCAACGCACAGGATTTGGGCACGGCTACGGAACTTGCGCTCAATTACGGTCTCGGTTTCAAGACACGCTTGAGTAGCTGGATCGGTTTTCGGATGGATGCCCGTGGATTTGTATCGCGCAATCCGTCTTTTGGATTGGCCCGGCAGTCGAGCGATCCGAATGCCACAGTTTTTCCCGCCACCGGAGCTATGCATCACGGTGAAGCGACAGGCGGATTGATTTTCTATTTCAGCAAGCGATGATCTCCAAAAGTGTGGACCAACAGTGACAGCAGCCTGTTGAACGCGGGCGAAAGCCCGCGACTACATGTGGACCCACGGTTGGTCCTTACGTAGTCGCGGGCTTTAGCCCGCGTTCTTTCTGCGTAGGTCACTATCGATGGCGCTGGACTTCAGGGACCGGAGTTCGGCTTTCTGGCTTCTACGAAGTCCGACCGGTGATCCTGGGGAGTTCTGTGCCCTTCTCCAGCGTGAATTTCAGCTTCGTTTCCGAGTCGAATTCCACTTCCTTGCCTTTGGTGGCGAGTACTGTACCGGTACCGGCCGCACCACCGATCACCGCACCCTTTACCGCGCCGCTCTTGCCGCCGGCGATCGCGCCGATTGCGGCGCCGACGCCCGCGACGCCTCCAATAATGCCGGCATCGCGCCCCTTGGTCGACTCGGCTTCGGCAACGAACGGTCTCGTTACTATGGGATAGGTCTTCGCCCCATCCAGGATGCTCGTCAAGACCAGGTGGATGTTCGCCCTGCCCTTCACGCGACCTGAACCCTCGGCATCGACAACACGGCCTTGAACCTTCGTACCCCGATCCACAATTGTCCGGCCATCCACAGCGATCGGCTCCGCGAGGCTGGCCAAGAATTGATCGCCGGCCTTGCTCTTCTTGGTGCTGACCGAATCGATCAACAGAACACTCAGTTCTGTGCCCTCAGGAACTCGAATCGTTGTCGGAATACTCGCCCTGGGAGCTTTGGCCGGAGCCGAAGCGGAAGAAGCCATCTTGGGCGCAGTCGCCTTCCTGGCTTCGGCAGGACGTGCCTTTTCGGGCTGGAGCGTGGTCGCCGTAGCATCTTCAGCGGAATCTTTGGCGCAGTTGCTGAAGACAAACGTGAAGGCGATAGTGAATACGATGCACAAAAGTCTTTTCATTGATAATTTCTCCTCATGGAACGACTGGCGCGATTTTAGAGACCGTTTGATTCGCTGAAAATCCATCGAATCGTTTCCGAAGCTGCGCGAACCAGCTTCCGGATCTCTTCATTGACACTTTCGATGCGATTGCCGGGACTGGGATGATCGGAAAAGATAAGAATGCAATCGATTTCATGAAAATGTAGACCCATGCTGGTGCACGGGCCATGCCATCTCGCAAGCTATCCCGAATCCACGTTGTAGCTGTTTCTTAGTGTCGAAGTAAGACCTGCAGCTGGTTACGGATCGGGCCACTTTCGGGAATAGTTTCCATGCTGTCCGGCGGTTCCGGACCACCACCATCCTGCTGCGGTGCAATGAAGTTGAACGGCGCCGTGGCCGCTCTTCAACGAAGTCACAAAAGTCGATTTTCCTTCTTTACATGCGGCGATGGCCGGGTCCACTGTGGAGTTTTGATTGTAAATAACTGATTTCTGTAGTAAATGGAGTCACCGCCCGTTTTGAATGACTGCTGGCATTTCTGAAGCCCGTCCTTCGTTAACGGGAATTTTTCCCATATAATTTTCCATCGTGAATACGTCAGACATTTCAAAGACAGATTCGGCAATTCAGAAGGAAGCACGCGACACACTCAAGACGAAGGTTCTGATCGTTGATGATGAGCCAGCAATCCGAGAAGTACTCGAGATGATCTTGCAGGAATGGGGCTACGATGTCCGGCTCGCCGCCAATGGTTCTGAAGCCAAGGATCTCGTAGAGTCCTATGACCCGGAGATTGTGATTTCAGATGTCGTCATGCCTCAACTCTCCGGTCTGGATCTTTTGCGATGCCTGAAAGCCGGCAACCCGAACCGGCCCGTGATTCTTGTTACAGCACATGCGAGCATCGATCTGGCCGTCGAGTCCATGAAGCAAGGCGCGCAGGACTTCATCACGAAACCGATGGATTATCCGAAGCTGCGCGCCATCCTGAAGTCCGCTGAATCCGATATCGAAATGCGCCAGACGTCGCGAAAGCTCACCTCGCAACTCGAACGCGGGTCCGGATTCGGCGAATTTGTCGGCACGAGCAAGCCCATGCGCGAAGTTTACGATCTGATCCAGAGTCTCAGCTCCAGCGACGCCTCGGCCATAATCACTGGAGAGAGCGGGACCGGAAAGGAACTCGCGGCGCGCACCATCCATCAGCTCAGCTCCCGGGCCAGCGGGCCTTTCATTGCAGTGAACTCCTCTGCGATCCCGGAAAGCCTTATCGAAAGCGAAGTGTTTGGTCACGAAAAAGGCGCTTTCACAGGCGCCATCGGTGTGCGTCCAGGATGCTTCGAGCTAGCCGATGGTGGAACGCTTTTCCTCGACGAGATTGGGGAAATGCCCCTTGCCCTACAGCCGAAATTGCTGCGAGTCTTGGAAGACGGGAAAGTCCGCAGACTCGGCGGGAAACAGGAATTCGAATTCAATGTGCGTGTGATTGCGGCGACCAACCAGGAGACAAGCAATGCCATTCGGGAAGGCAGACTTCGCGAAGACCTCTACTACCGTCTGACCGTGTTCACGGTTCATCTGCCCCCGCTTCGGGACCGCAAGGAAGATATTCCGCTGCTGGCGCAGCATTTCATTGGTGAGTTCAACAAGAAACACAGCACGAACGTCGGGGCACTCCGCGACGACGCGCTCGAAATGTTAATGACCTATTCATGGCGTGGCAACGTCCGCGAATTTCGAAACGTCATGGAGCGGGCTCTCATTCTTGCTCGCGGTGAATGGATTGAGACTTTCCACCTGCCACCTTACCTGCGGAATCCCAGCGCCGAGTCCTCTACAAAGATCGTCTTGCCCCTGGGCATTACGGCCGCTGAAGCCGAACGCGAGCTGATACTGAAGACACTCGAGAAAACGGGCCAGAATAAGGCGGAAGCCGCGCGCCAACTCGGCCTGGATGTGAAAACGATCCGCAATAAGCTCAAGGCGTACAAGATCGAGGAATGATCGTGAAGCAGTCGCCGGCCCTGACATACGTGTCGGTATTAATGGGGGTCGGCGTCAGCTCGTATCTTGCTTTTCGAGTTCTCCGCCTCCGTCAGGCGAATCGCCGACTGTCTACTCGGATCGTCGAAGTCGATCAGATGAAAAAAGACTTCATTTCGCACGTCTCACACGAACTCAAAGCGCCGCTCGCTTCGATGCAGGAGACATCACACTTGATGTTGGAACGAATTCCAGGCCCGCTCACCGAAAAGCAGCGGCGGCTGCTTGAATTGAATCTGCAAAGCGGCAAGCGCCTGGCTCAGATGATCAGTAACTTGCTCGATCTCACGCGGCTTGAAGCCGGTATCGTTGAATATGAGATGCGGATAGCCGACATTGCCGACTTGATGCACAAGGTAGTGATTGAAATCGGCAACCAGGTGCAAGAGAAGTCGCTAAGGCTACTCACAGACATCCAGCGCGAACCGCTGATGGTCGAGTGCGATCGAAATCGAATGGTCCAACTGTTCACGAACCTCTTGGAAAACGCGCTGCGATTCTCCAGCAAGGACGGCTTCATCGGCGTTCATGTCAGATCCATAAACCAGCTTCCCCGCATCCCCCAGCCCGCGCGCTCAAGGCTGGCTTCATCCGATTCCGCACAGGGCTTCGCTCTGATCGGCGTTTCCGATTCCGGTCCGGGCATTGAAGATGCCCATAAAGAGAAAATATTCCACACCTTCCATCAGATGAAGCAGGGCAAGAAGAGCCCTGGCGAAAGTCTTGGCCTTGGCCTGGCGATCTCCCGCGCCGTCGTGGAAGCCCATCATGGAACCATTTGGGTCGAAGATGATCCCGCAGGGGGCGCGATCTTCTTCGTCTTGTTGCCGTGCGCCGCGGCGAAAGCAGGGCGTCCGGGGTCACTGGGGACAGACTCCGATTTCCGGCCGCAAATCGGAGTCTGTCCCCAGTAACCCCGGACCCTCTACTTCGTCTGCCACGCCCAGAAGGCTGTTTGATTGCCGATCGTGTGCACTACCTTCAAGTCGAGATTTGCGAGGTGGGTCAATTCTTCCAGAGTCTTGTCTTCCGCGATACACAAGACCCGCTGTTCCCCTGCCGTTGCGTGGATCAGGTCCTCGGGAGAAAAGACCGCGCGAACACGGTTGAACCGGTAATATTGCAAGCCATATTCGGCCCATCGAGGAGGTTTGTACATCAGAACGGCCTGATCGTCGGAGACGAATTCAGCCAGCGCGGGTTTCCAGGGCCGCATTGTGTCGGTGAGATCGAACCTGGGAAAGACCATGGTGGTTGCAGTGATCACAATTCCCAGGATTGCAGCGGTATTGAAAAACGCCAGAAACATGGGCCTGAGCCACAGTGCCATCACCGATAAAATGCCCGCCATCAAAAAAGTGATCGTCGCGATGAGTGTTCCACTCACGTGAGGATCCATGTTCAACGTGCTCCCATAGAATCCAAATGCAACGCCGATAAAAGCCATCGTCCCCGCTTCAATGAACACCGCAACTTTGTAAGCCCTGGAGACCGGCTGCAGGAGCTCTTTTGCAAGAAGCAATGCAATCGGCGGCGCTATCGGCAGGATGTAGCCCGGCAGTTTAGACTGCGAAAGCGAAAAAAAGACGAAAGGCACGATAGCCCACCACGCGAGGAGATGTTCGTTTTTCGTAAAGCCACCGCGTAACGCGGGAATTAGAAGAAACGTCCACGGAAGCGTCAACAGCAATAGAACGGGAACGAAAAAGTAGAACGGCCTTCCATGCCCATGAATGGTGGTTGTAAAACGCTCAATGTTCTGGTTAATGAAAAAAACGCCAATGAAGTCGCGTCCGTTGGCGATCGTGCAAAGCAGGAACCATGGGGCTGCGACAGCCGCCGTAATCCACAACTCCCGGGGATGCCACGTGCGCCAATCGTCCCATTTCCTGCGCAGCAAAAGAAATCCTCCCAGCGAGAGCGCCGGCAAGAGCAGCGCCACCGGACCTTTGGCAAGCACTCCCAATCCGAGTGCGGTATAAAAGCGAAGGCAAAAAACCCGATCGAGGTTGCCAGAATCACTCCGGCTAAAAACCCGATGGAGGCATCCCGAAGTCTTCGACCACACCAATAAACGAAAAAGACGCAGATCGTCGCGCCCAGCGCCGAGGGAAATCGGGCGCCTGCTTCATTGATGCCGAAAAGCTTGTAGCCGACGCAGGCGAGCCAATACATCAAAGGCGGTTTCTCAAACCACGGCGTACCGTAGAGACGAGGCGTAATGTAATCGCCGCTCATCAACATTTCGCGCGCGATCGCAGCGTATCGCGGCTCGTCCGGTCCAATCAAACCAATATCACCGAGCCGGTAAAAGAAAAGGACGTAACACATCAGGGCCAGAATGACGACGATGATGTGGTCGGAGTACCGACGTAGCGCGGGTCTCATGCCTTTTAAAAGTATGTGAAAATATCACGGATGCACGGGAGCTTTAAAGAAATCATCGAGTACACGCTTGCTCGCCTGCTCCTCCAAACCTTCGGGCTTATGCCGCGACCCATGGCCCGCCGCGCCTCCAGAATGCTGGCCTGGCTTGGATTTCACCTGGCCCGCCGCCAGCGGCGGGCAGGGATTCAGAATCTTCGAATGGCCATGCCAAGCCTCTCAGATAAGGAACGCCGGCGAATTCTGCGTGGATGTTTTCAAAACCTTGGACGCCTCCTGGTCGAGTTCAGCCATTTTCCCGAACTAAGCAAAGGCAACATTTCGCAATACGTGTTTCATGACGGCCTCGAGCATTATCTGGAAGGCTTACGCCGCGGCCGTGGAATTATTTTTATGGCGGCCCATTTTGGAGCCTGGGAGCTAAGCTCCTTTGCGCATTCCATCTACGGTTATCCGCTGAAGTTCATCGTCCGCGCGATCGATAATTCGAGAGTCGATGATCTGATTTCCCATTACCGCACCATGGGTGGCAATCGACCGATTCAGAGGCGAAGCGCCGCCCGCGACATTCTCAAAGCGCTCCGCCAAAATGAAGCTGTCGGAATCTTGTTCGATCAAAACACGACGCGAGACGAAGGGATTTTCGTAGACTTCTTCGGCATTCCCGCCGCAACCACCACCGCTATCGCCACCTTCGCCCTGCGCACCGGAGCAGCCGTGCTGCCCGGATTTTTGATTTGGGAAGAAAGCCAGGGAAAACATCGGTTGCGATTCGATCCGCCGGTGGAATTGATCAATACGGGGGACCTTGCACGGGATGTCATCGAAAATACGAAGATATTCAATCGTATTCTCGAGAGTTATGTGAGGAAGTATCCGGACCAGTGGCTCTGGATTCATCGGAGATGGAAGACCAGGCCGGAAGGCGAGAACTCGATTTATTAAGTGTCAAATGATCAATAACCTTTAAAATTTACCGCAATGGCTGCCCGTACACCATGCTCTCCAGCCGCGCAATTCTCTCCTCCATGGGAGGATGCGTGCTGAAGAGGTTCATCAGTCCGCCGCCGCGGAGCGGGTTGACGATGAACATGTGAGCTGTCGCCGGATTCGCGTCTAGAGTCATGCGTTGCGAGCTGGCGTGGAGCTTCCGCAGGGCGCTGGCCAGCCATAGAGGATTCCCGCAGATTCGTGCCCCTGTCGCATCGGCCTCGTACTCGCGTGAACGCGAAATGGCCATCTGAATCAGCGCTGCGGCAATCGGAGCAAGGATGATCATCGCGATTCCTCCAATCATGCCGCCCGCACCCTCGTCATCATCACGCCGGCCGCCCCCGAAGATCATCGCCCACTGCGCCATGTTCGCGAGCATACTGATCGCGCCGGCGATTGTTGCCGCAATGGTTCCAATCAGGATGTCGCGATTGCGCACGTGACCCATTTCGTGAGCCATCACGCCCGCCAACTCTTCCCTCGTGAGGAGGCGCAGAATGCCCTCCGTGGCAGCAACGGCCGCGTGATTCGGGTTCCGGCCTGTTGCGAAAGCGTTTGGAGCATCCGACGGAATGATGTACACCTTCGGCATCGGCATATTCATTTTCATCGCCAGGTCTCGCGTCACGCTGTACAGCACTGGGGCTTCAGCTTCCGACACTTCCTTCGCGCCATACATGCGCAGGACGATCTTGTCGCTAAACCAGTAACTGAACATGTTCATGACCATAGCGAACATGAACGCCATTATCATTCCCTGCCGACCACCGAATGCTCCGCCTATGAAGACAAGCAAAACGGTCAATCCGACCATGAGAACGACTGTTTTTGTTGCATTCATCAAATCACTCCTTTGGTCCATTTGGCGCCGAGGCTGTGTGCCAGCAACTCAACCGGGTGTACGACTTCAAGATGCATCCCAAATTTCTGGGCGCCGTACCTGAACTGAAACATACATCCTGGATTTCCGGTCGCCAATACATCTATATGCGCTTTTTGGATTTTTTCCATCTTTCTGTCCAGGATCTCCATCGACAGCTCATTCTGGGTAATGTTGTAAATTCCCGCACTGCCGCAACATTGATCTGCGCCCTCGATCTCGACAAACTGGATTCCAGGAATTGCCTTTAACAGCGTTCGCGGCTCTGTTCGGATCCCTTGCCCATGAACGAGGTGACACGGATCATCATATCCGACACGCCGGTCCATCGGGGTTTTTAGACGCTCGAAAATTCGTGTTGAAACCAAAAACTCCGCAATGTCCTTCACCTTGGACGAAAACGCCCCAGCGCCATCGACCAAGAGCGGGTATTCCTTGAGCATCGCTCCGCAGCCGGAAGCATTAATAATGATGGCGTCAAGCTGCTCGAGTGGAAATGCCGCAATGTTGGAGCGGGCCATCTGTTTTGCCGTGGTTCTCAGGCCTGCATGATTGGCCAGAGCACCACAGCAAATCTGGTTGCCGGGGACAACAACGTCGTAGCCCGCCGCCGTCAGAAGCCGGACCGATGATCGGTTGATCGAGCCAAGCATCGAATTCATGACGCAGCCACTGAAGAACGCGACGGTGCCTTGTTTCCTGCCCTCCGCTCGATAGTGGCTATCCAGTGCGAGACCGCTCTCCATTCCGATGTCGGGCATGAGCGCTTCCGCAGCAGCCATGCGCGGCGCCACTCGGCGTAGAAGCCCAGTCTCTCTCACAAACTCCTGAAGGCCAGAGTGCAGGTACAGTTGCAACATCCGAGCGACGAACTGAAACCGCCACGGATAGGGAAACACGTGTTTCAGCATGAGGCGCGAGATCCAGGCCGTGGAGCGCTCGTCGACAATTTTGCCCCTCATCTCTTCCATCATGTGGCCAAAATGCACGCCGGACGGACATACGGTCTCGCAGGCGCGACAGTCCAGGCAACGGAACATATGTTCCACAAACGAGTCCGTGATTTTCGCCCGGCCTTCATCATACGCCCGCATTAGATAGATCCGGCCGCGCGGGGAATCCATTTCGTTGCCCAGCACGCGATAGGTTGGACACGAAGACAGGCACAGCCCGCAATGGACGCAGTCCAGGTACAGCGGCGCCTTCTGTGCGTCTTTGTGGTTAATTTCGTTCCCCGTCAACATGACGTCCTGCATTCAACCGGCCCTCGGGATCAAAGGCCTCCTTCATTTTTTTCATCAAGTCGTATTCGCTATCGGTCAACCCGAACGTCCCGATTCTCTGCCGCACTTCGAGAGGCGCTCTCTCGATCACAGCCCGATATTTGTTCCGAACGCGGCGAATCTCTTCAGCCCCGGAAACTTCCATGAGCACGATGCCATTCAGTGCATGTGCGATCCAGGCGGCCGGCCGGTATTCTTCTATCATTTCACGCACGTTGGTTGGAAGTCCTACGACTCGCAAAACAACGGGCCCCAATCGAGCGTATCGCGCCCGAAGCCTTTCCCAGGCGGCCGCTTCGTCTTCCGCTTCCAATAGCGTCCAGTCTCCAGACGGCAGATTCTTCAACTGCCAATCCACAGCGCGCGGATGTTCGCCGAAACGCAACCACACCTCATTTTCCGGACCGGCCCATTCGCAAGAAATGGGCTGCAGAGCATTCTTGCGTACGGACGAAATCAACTGAGCTGCTTCATTTCCGTCAGCGGCGCGAGCAACGGCCGTCGCCGTCCTCGCGAATTTGGCCCTCAACTTTAAGCTGACCTCAACGATGATGACGAGAGTGCCCAAGGAACCGGTGTACAGTTTCGGTAGATCGTATCCCGTGACATTCTTTACCACGCGGCCACCGGCTTTTGAAATCCGCCCATCCACGTGAACAACCTTCATGCCGATGATCCAATCCCGAATCGTGCCTACCGCGCGAAATGGTCCTTGTGCATTGGCCGCAGCAATCCCGCCAATGGTCGCTTTCAAACCATTCCACGGATTGAGTGGCAAAGATTGGTTGTTCTCCAAAAGGGCGTGCTCCAGTTGTCCGAGCGTTATGCCAGCTTCCACATGGACCGTCAGGTCCGCCGGATTGTATTCGGTAATTCGCGAAAGCCGCGTCAGGTCAACGGCGCAGTCGGCGCGCCGGAGTGGATTTCCGAAATACGTCTGCGTCTCTGCCCCAATCGGAACGATCGCACCCTTTTCCGCAGAGAGGGCCTGCGCAAGTTCTTCTATGGATTCCGGCCGGAGGATCGTGGACGGCGAGAGATTGTCAATGATCGGGTGCGGGTTCAGGATTGGCTCCAGGTTAGGCCGAACACAGCGCGGAACACGTGATCCCCTCCTGGGACACCTGGGACAGGAGGGGTGGCCGCGCCATCAAGTAAATGGTCCCGTTCCTTTGGAGGCGCGGCCGGGGTGGTTCGTTCAACTTCCGATAATCGGTGGCTTGAACCAACCATTCTTCCTTGTTTCGCCCTATCGGGCTCACATTCGCTCCGCTCATGCCCGTCTGCGCCCGCTAAGGAGGCTTCGCGGCATTTTCTCAATGGGCGCAGCCACCCCTCCTTGTCCAAGGAGGGGACTTCGGCTTTCCCTTCAGTTGTTTTCAATTCCCCTGTGTCCAGGGTAAGGTGTGCCACAGGGCAAGTTTTTCCATTCCTGAAAACAAAGAACTTATCGGAGCAGTTTCTGAAGAGGGGATTAGGGTTTCTCACCTAGCAATATCTCCTGAACTCTTTTTCCGATTTCAGCCGTACTGGTTGTGCTGTGCTTTCCGATTTCGGTGCAGCTGCGCCGGGTTGGAAAGACTTTGGCGGGATTCAATAGGGCATCGGGGTTAAAGACGCGCTTCACGCGCATCATAGTATCGAGATCCGATTCTGTAAAAACCATCCCCATGAAATCCTTCTTCTCATAGCCGATGCCGTGTTCACCGCTCAGCGAGCCGCCCACGTCGACGCACAGCTTAACGATCTCTTCGCTCATGCCAAAAACTTTGCTGACGTGGTCCTGGCGGCGACCATCAAAGAGAATGAGCGGATGAAGATTGCCGTCGCCGGCATGAAACACGTTGGCCACGGGCAGGCCGTACCTTTGGGAAATGCGATCGATCGCAACCAAAACTTCGGGCAGACGCGTGCGCGGTATGACCGCATCCATCGTGATCATGTCGGGACTGATGCGCCCCATGGCGCCGAATGCGCCTTTCCGGCCTAGCCAGAGACGGGCGCGCTCTTCATCGTCTGTAGCAATGCGAACATTGTAGGCGCGATTCCGGCGGCAGATCTCGGCGATTGCGTCCGAAGTTTCTTCCAGGCCATCGCGGAAACCGTCGACTTCGATCAGCAATGCAGCAGCGGCGTCCCTGGGATAACCGGCTCTATAGACGGATGCCTCGACCGCCTCAATCGTTTTCGCATCCACGAACTCCAGAGCCGAAGGCACAATGCCTGCAGCAATCACATCCGAAACACACTGACTGCATTCTTCGACCGAATGAAATGCGGCGAGAAGCGTTTTGACCGCCTGGGGCTTGGGCAGAAGCCGAACGGTAATTTCGGTAACGATGACGAAGGTACCCTCCGATCCGACAATGGCGCCGAGCAGGTCCATGCCGATCGGTTCGCCCGAAGGGTGCCCGAAGCGAACAATCTCACCTTTTGACGTGACCGCCTCGATTGCAAGAATGTGATTCGTCGTCATACCGTACTTCAGACAATGAGGCCCGCCCGAGTTCTCTGCGACGTTGCCCCCGATGCTGCATGACATTTGGCTGGAAGGGTCCGGTGCATAATACAAACCGTAAGGCGCAACTGCCTGAGAGATGTGGATGTTCACCACTCCCGGCTGCACGACGGCCATACGGTTCTCCGCGTCAATCGATACAATCCGATTCATCCGTTGAAGCTCGATGATGATTCCACCTTCGATCGCCAACGCACCGCCGCTTAATCCCGTGCCCGCCCCTCGAGGCAGAAAGGGGATGCGATGTTCATTCGCAAGCCGGACGATTTGCGCAACCTGCTCGCTGGTTCGCGGCAAAACAACGACATCCGGTTTGTTCCTAAACAGCGTCAGCGCGTCGCACTCATAGACGAGTAGCTCAGTCTCGTCATCGATCACAGCCGAAGGACCGAGAATCTGCCGCAGTTTATTGATGAGTTCTCTATCCACGGCTTTTCCGCTGCTCCTTCAGAATCCGGATCTGCTCCTTGACGAACTCGACCTGGGGAAAAGTCGGATTGGCCTCGACCAGCTTCTCCCAATACTGCAAGCAGGCTTCGGGATCATTTTTCCCATGCAGCATCGTGACGCCCATGTTGAAAAGCGTGCGAGGATTATTGGGATCCAGCTCCAGAGATTGCTTGAACTGGGCAATCGCGTCATCGAAACGATTCTCATAGAACATGGCTGTTGCGAGGTCCGTACGGACGTTGGCGTTACTCGGACGCAGCTCCAATGCTTTAGCGTAAAGGCCGATCGCGTCCTTGAAATTCTTCTGTTCGAAGTGGATGTTGCCAAGCTCGACAAGTGCCTCAACGTTCTTTGGATTATTCTTGATCTCCGTCTGGAGTTGCTGGACGCGGGCCAAGTCCACCGGGGGAGGCTGCGGCTCCGATGGCTGACCTGAGACGGAGCCTCGAGACGCACTGACGTCTTCCACCGGCAGCGGTATTGCACGGACCACATCCGGCGCTCGTTTTTTCGTCCACGTATATAGCGCGGCAAATCCGATCAGAAAACCGATCAGCAGAAACGCCCATGCTTGCTTACGCATGCCCCGATCATACCATTCCCCCTCGTGTGATGTATTAATGAAGCAAACCGTAT